>CACZRW010000153.1 GCA_902783675.1 uncultured Pseudomonadota bacterium
CGACGAGCTGATGGAGGCTAAGAACAAGGAAATCATGACCGTATAATTGGAAATGAGAAATTAGAAATGAGGAATTAGAAATTATGACATGTCTGCAAGTCTTATAACGACCACAGATTCAACAGATTAAACAGATTAAAGTGGCTAAAGCCACGATTGTTTAATCTATGGTAGAAAAAATACTTGTGGTTTCAAACCATAGTATGACATATCATAATTTCTAATTTCTAATTTTCCATTTCTCATTCCTCATTTAAGCAATGAAAGGCTTAGTCGTCAAGAATACGGGCAGCTGGTACACCGTCCGCACGGACGATGGCCAGCTGCTCGACTGTAAAGTGAAAGGCAACTTCCGTATCAAGGGCATACGGAGCACGAACCCTGTGGCCGTCGGCGACCGTGTGACGGTCAAGATTGAGGATAGTGGAGAGAGGAGAGAAGAGAGAGGGTGGATTGTCGACATCGACGACCGCCGCAACTACATCATCCGCAAGAGCATCAACCTGTCGAAGCAGAGTCACATCCTGGCGGCCAACGTCGACCTGGCCCTGCTCGTCGTCACCGTTGCGCGTCCCGAGACGTCGACGACGTTCATCGACCGTTTCTTGGCTTCGGCAGAGGCCTACCGCGTGCCCGTCGTCCTCGTATTCAACAAGACCGACCAGCTCAGCGACGACGAGCGGCGTTATCAGCAGCTGATGGTACAGCTCTACGAGACCGTCGGCTACGAGTGCCGCCAGATATCGGCAGCGACAGGCGACGGCGTAGAAGCCCTGCGCCCGCTACTCGAGGGTAAGATCACGCTGCTCAGCGGCAACAGCGGTGTGGGCAAGTCGACGCTCATCAACCGCCTCGTGCCCGGTGCCAACCTGCGTACGGCAGAGATCAGCGATGCCCATCAGACGGGGCAGCACACCACAACGTTCTCCGAGATGATTGGCCTCCCCCCATCCCCCTCCAAAGGAGGGGGGGCTGCTTCCCCTGTCGGACGAGACAACAGTCAGAGTAATGACTCCCCTCCCTCACAGGGAGGGGATGGGGGTGGGTCTTACCTCATCGACACCCCAGGCATCAAGGGCTTCGGTACGTTCGATATGGAGCGTGAAGAGCTGACCAGCTATTTCCGCGAGATTTTCGAGTTCTCGAAGCAGTGCCGTTTCTCCGACTGCACCCACACCCACGAACCCGGCTGTGCTGTGCTGAAGGCTGTCGAGGACCACTATATCGCCCAAAGCCGCTACCAGTCCTACCTCTCCATGCTCGACGACAAGGACGAAAACAAATACCGCGAAGCCTACTGACACAGGCTTCATCTCAAGCTTTATTACGACCACGAATTTTGCGAATTAAACGAATTTTTCCATGCGGAATATGATGATTATAGTGCATCACCGAATTTCACGAAACTTGTCGAAGACTCACGAGTGCTCGCAGTAATTGGTTGGCGCACCAAGAAATCGCTTGCGATTTCATTTGTGAAATTCGTAATAATTTAAAACAACGCGCAGCCCAAATTCGTATAATTCGTGTAATTCGTGGTAGAAAAAAACTTTCAAAACTTGTATCAAAGAAAAATGAAGAAAGAAATGATGATGGTGGTTGGCGCATGGTTAGCGTCGGTCACAATATCGGCACAAGTGAAGACATCGGTGACGGCGTTCCGACAGGCGGGACCCTTTGCCGTGGCCGCACCCTCAGCCGCCGACACCGTCGACGTGCAGGGACGTAAGTTCGACAACCAATCGCTGCTCTCGGCAGTACCCTGGCAGACAGCACCGACGGGCGTGTTCAGCGGCGGACGACTGCCGTCGCTGACGGACTCGAAGTCGGTGGGCGTGCTGTCGTTCTTTGTCAACAACGCCGATTACGTCAAGGGAAAGATCGAGGTGAAGGGGCCGAAGAACTACAAGCTATTCGTCGACGGCACAGAGGCCGGCGGCGAGCTGAAGTTAGCCCCCGAGCACCACACCTTCGCCATCCGCTATCTCGCCGAGCCTAACGATACCGACAGCATCAGCGTGACGTTCGACACACAGATAGCCGTCGTGCCGACCACCGACCAGCGCCACCCCTATATGGTTCACGACCTGACGGATGGACGCCGCGTGCGCGGTGTGTCGCTCTCGCCCGACGGACGCATGGTGTGCGTCAGCTACCAGACGACAGAGCGCGGCGGCAACAGCCGCTGGGCCTACGAGCTGCGCGACACGAAGACGGGCCGCCTCATCAGCCGTCCGACGCACAACGTGCGCTGGATGCCCCGCACCGCCGCCTGGTTAGAGGAAGAGCGCGAGCAG
>CACZRW010000154.1 GCA_902783675.1 uncultured Pseudomonadota bacterium
GCGGCCTTTTTGCCGTTGCGGACGATGGGGAGCTTCAGCACCTGGGGATGCTCCAGGATCGCGTCCTCCCGCTGGGCGGGGGCGATGTACTTCACCAGGGCCAGGGCATCCTGGTCCCGGCAGCCTTCGTCGATAATATTGTCCAGCCCGCCGCAGGCCTGGGCCACGCTCTTCAGCTCGCCCCGGCTGATGCCCTTCTCGTTCAGATCAATATACTGAACCCTGATCCGCCGCTCCTTGAACCAGCGCTCCGCCTTCTTCGTCTCCTGGCTCTTCTTCGTGCCGAATATCTGAATGTTCATGGTGAGACCTCCTTTGGGGTACGGGATAAATTGGAAGTTGTTGGGATGACAAACTCTCCCTGTAGGGGCGGCGTTTCGCCGCCCGCTCCCTGTAAGACGGCGCTTTCTGCGGGCGGGCGGCGCAACGCCGCCCCTACAAGAGCGTGCGTATCGCCCTGATAAATCCCCGTTTATAAGGCAGGATTCAACAGTTACTACAAAACCAAAGCAGGCCGGGGACGTCGGTTGGTCCTCGGCCTGCTGTATTATGTCAAACCGCCGGCAAGGAGCTTGTAGAGCAGGCTGTAGAGCGCCCGGGCTTCCTCGGGGGAGAGGCGGACGCAGCCGGCCATCTGGGGCGGGATGCGGGCGGCGGGAATTTTGAGCGCCTCGCCCTTTTCGGTGAGGGCGACGATCAGATTGCGCTCGTCCTGGGGATCGCGGCCGCGGGTGACCAGGCCCTTTTCCTCCAGTTTCTTGAGCACCGGGGTCAGCGTGCCGGAATCGAGGTAGAGGCGCTCCCCCAGCTGCTTGGAGGTGATCTGCCTGTACTCCCAGAGCAGCATCATGGTGATGTACTGGGTGTAGGTCAGGTCGATCTCGTCCAGAAAGGGCTTATAGCGCTTGACGACCTCCCGCGCACAGGCGTAGAGCGGGAAGCAGAGCTGGTTTTCCAGCTTCAGCGCGTCAAAGACGTCCTCCCCCATGGTCACTTCAGCTGGGCCCTGGCGAAATCCGCGGCCCGCCGGCAGTCCTCTTCGTTGGGGCGATTCTTGTGGAGCATCAGGAACGCGCCGGGGCAGTGGAAATAGGCTTCCGCCACGCTGACGCCCATGTCCTCCGCCGCGGCCTTCAGCTTGGCGTGGGTGGATTTGCCCGAGGCCGAGGTGGACAGCACCACCAGCCGCCCGATGTCCCGGGCGTTTTGTTTGACGTAGGTCATGACCGCCTTGTCCGGGCTCCCGGCGTAGACGCTGGCGCAGAGGAAAACCACGTCGGCCTTGCCCTCCACGGGCTCCTCCACGGTGCGGGCCGTCACATTCAACGCCTTCGCCACCGCCTCGGCCAGCCGCTTCGTGTTGCCGCCCCGGCTGTGATAGCGCACTTCGACTTTCATATCACGCGCTCTCCTTTGACTTTTCGTAGGCCTTCCGCACAGCCCGCGCCAGCTGATCCGCGCAGGAGGTGGGCCGGCGGCCGCAGGTGTTGCCCTTCAGGTATTCCTCGATCTTCTCCACCGTCCAGCCGTTCACCAGCTTGGAGATGGCCTTCAGGTTGCCGTTGCAGCCGCCGAGGAACTCGATGTTGGAGACCACGTTGTCGTCGAGGTCGAAGCTGATGAGCTGGCTGCAAACCATTTCAGTGGGCATATTGTATCGCATTACAGAATCTCCTCCACTTTCTTGGTGACCACCTTCATGTCCTCGGTGGGCTCGAAGCGGGCGACGATTTCGCCCTCACGGCTGATGAGGAACTTGGTAAAATTCCACTTGATGCTGCCGTTGTTCTTGTAATCCGGGTCCATCTTCTTGACGATGGGCTTGAGGATCAGGCCCATGGGGCCGGAGAATCCCCCAAACTTCGTCTCGCTGGTCAGATACTTGTAGAGGGGCGCGGCGTTCTCGCCGTTGACGTCGATCTTGGAAAACTGGGGAAAGGTGATGCCGAAGCGGCCCGTGCAGAAGGTGTGGATCTCCTCGTCAGAGCCGGGAGCCTGGTTCATGAACTGGTTGCAGGGGAAGTCCAGGATCTCCAGGCCGTCGTCGTGATGCGCGGCGTAGAGCTCCTGCAGGGGGGCGTACTGGGGGGTGAAGCCGCAGCCCGTCGCCGTGTTGACGATCAGAAGCACCTTGCCCCTGTACTGCTCCATCGAAACCTCGCTGCCGTCCTGCGCCTTGAAGCTATAATCATAAATGCTCATATTCAAGCCTCCTATAAGTTGCTGTCAATTCAATTGAACTAAATTAATTATAGCCAACAAACCCTCTCTTGTCAACAGGGCAGGATTAAAAGAACGTTAATTCCCTTGGGCTGGCAAATTGGAATTAGTGGGGATGACAGACCAAACCCTGTAGGGGCGGCGTTTCGCCGCCCGTTCCCTGCGTGACGGCATATACTGTCGGGCGGGCGGCGAAAC
>CACZRW010000155.1 GCA_902783675.1 uncultured Pseudomonadota bacterium
CGAAGACACGATGGCGTACAAGCTCGACACCGTGAAGGTCATGTTCGTTACTAACGCTGCAGGCGAGGTGACGGGCCGTTACGCGGTGAACTCGCGCTTCGAGGCAGGCGTCGACGACCAGCAGGTGAACACAGTGTACACCGTGTTCGAGGTCGAGGGCCAGCTCTATGTGGGCGCACCTGTGGACCTCGCGACGGCGACGACCGGCTACGCGTATGCGTTCGAGACGAACGTCGTCGTGATGCACTCGGCGGTGTACGACTTCTACGGGTACGACGCGACGACGGCGCGGCCTGACTCCGGCGAGGGGACGAATGCGGTCTCCGGCGTCAATACGGTGCCGTTCTCCGCGTTCCTCAAGTACGTGACGCAGGAGTTCTATCTCAAGGAACTTGGCGCCGATGCAGACTTCGACCTCTCCATCCGCAAGCTCGACTCCAACGCGAACTACGTGCCGGATGGCTACGAGCTGTATGTCCGCTATGTGGCAGACGAGGACTACGACGGCCTCAGCGACGACGACATTCGTTCGTCCTACGGCGACAACGTGGCGCAGATGCCGTATGACCCGTACGACGACGAGTACTTCTGGAAGCAGCTGAGCGACGAGATTCGCGCGAAGGTTCCGAAGTTCACGAACGACGAGGCGTTCAACCTCGGCTTTGTGACGGATGACGGACTCGTGGCGAACAGCGATGACTTCTGGAACGCGGCGCAGAGTGACGACTGGTGCGCTTACGTGATGACGAACGTCCTTATCGCGACGACGAAGAATGCCGCCGGCAAGGATGTGGTGTACGCGATTCGTCCTGGCAGCGAAGATCTCTACACGACGATCGACGTTAACGGGCTGCTCTACGTCGGCAAGTACGTCGAGGACGCGACGCTTGAAGAAGGCGAGTTCATGACAATCATCACCAATATGGTTGTGATGCACTCTGCGGTGTACGATTGGTATGGCTGGGACGTCACGACGGCGCGTCCGGACTTCTTCGTGCCGCAGCGCGAAGAATACGCGGACGAGGCGGCTGCCATCGAGGCGGCGACCAACGCTGTGGCCGGTGCGGCGGGCGCCAACTCGGTCGCCTTCACGCGTCTCCTGAAGTACATCACCCAGAAGCTCTACCTCGCCGAGTTTGGCGAACAGGACAAGTACAGTCTCTGCAGCGAGACTGTCGATCCCGACTGGTGGACCGACACCAACGGCAACGACATCCCGGATGGCTGGGAGCTCTATGTGAAGTACTCGCAGTTTGCCGATCCGGAGAAGGACGACGACTACTACAAGGAAAGCTTCGACGACGGAACCGACCCGAACTCGGATGACACCGACGGCGACGGCATTCCGGACAAGGACGAGAAGGAGACAGGGTCTGATCCGCTGACGGACGATACCGCCAAGGCGCTCCCTGGCGACGTCATGGCGTACGCCGAACTCCGGGACCAGACGGTGTTCTTCGTGGCGGATGGCGCAGTGACGAACGCCTACGTGGTGATGGGAAGCGACGTTGTGCGTCCTATCCAGACCGGCGACACCATCACGAGCGACATCGCGAGCAACTACACGTTCGCTACGGCGTTCCAGTATGGCAACGACGATGCGTGGCTCTTCGGCGTCGGAGCGGAAGCTTCGCCCGCGGCTGGCGCTCCGTGGTCCGTCATTGGCGTGACCAACACGACGATCGCGCTCGTCCACGCCCAGGTCTACGACTACTTCGGCTTCAACCCGAAGACGGCGAATCCGACCGTTCCCAGCAATGAATGGGCGTCTGTGAACAGCAAGGCGTTCACGTATCTTGACAAGTATCTCGTCAAGAAGTGGCTGGAGGCCTGCGGTCTGCCTGGCGCTGAAAACCTCAGCGTCCTCACGGCCGACACGAATGGCGACGGCATTGCGGATGGCTGGGAGCTCTACGTGATGTTCGGTCCGGATGGTGTAACCGACACTATCAACGCCGCGAAGGTCTCGCCGTGGAAGACGCCCGGCTATGTGCGTAACAAGTCGAACACGCCGGACGGTGGCAGACTCTCGATACTCGAAGAGTACGAACAAGGCAACTGGCCGACCGATCCGTGGAACCACGACACCGACGGCGATGGCGTGATTGACCTTTACGCGTATCTCTACCACCTCAAGGGCGACCAGGC
>CACZRW010000156.1 GCA_902783675.1 uncultured Pseudomonadota bacterium
TATTGATGGTGATGTGACTACAAATAATGCTACTGGATTCAGCGCAATTCCTGTCGGTTTCAGATATGGTGGTCTGTATTATAATGCTTCTTCAACAGTTGGATATTGGAGTTCTACTGCAAATGGTGATAACATCGGTGTCCACTTACTTAAAGATACAAATCCTAATATGTATTACAATAGTGATAATATATCCTATGCCTATTCTGTTCGTTGCGTGAAGGATTAGGAGTTAGGAAATAGGAGATAGGAGATAGAATATGTGAATCCCCTGCGTTGAGGCGCGGGGGATTTTTTTCTTCATATGTCTCTATAATAAAAAAATGCGTATATTGCAATTTAGTAAAATAACGTTGGATTATAAGATAGAATTGATAAAAAATAAAAATTAACTTATTGAAAAATAGGGAGTTACACGGCTTAAATTGTGTAAGTCGGTCATTGCAATCTTTGATCGTGATGTGCAATTTTTGCTCCGAAAATTTCCATAATTAACATGAAATATATAATTTTTATGATAGATAATAATACTAATAATTCAAATAATAAAACCATGAAAAATTTTACCCTTTGCAGTTCCATGCACAAATCTCATCTTTCGCGTCAGATGAAATCAGCAGCTTCGCTCTTTGTAGTGATGATGTTGTTACTTTGTGGTAACGTGAATGCTCAGAATCTTAAGTATTACAACAGTGGTTCGACCGACTACAACGACTATGTGGTTACAGGACAATCTTATCAGTCGATAGCTTCGACAGGGACAGCTCTTTACACTACACTCGGCGTACCTTCGACTTCTACGGTCAGGTCATTTACACTGCCATTTGAGTTTCAGTATGGGCCGACTAAGTTGAATGCAGGTTCAACTATTTATGTGAACCCATCACGCGGCTATGTTGTAATGGGTAATAGTACAGGTAATAATTACAGATATGGTAATCCATCTTATAGTACTACATATTATGCAAAGTATTGTCTTGCACCGTGTGGTGGTTTTGGTGGTACGTCACCATTGGCTCAGACTGCTTCGGATTTTTATTATGCCATGTCTGCTGATAATGCGGGAATTTTCTATGCGGTAGAAGGTAATTCACCAGAAAGGGTTGTTATTGTAGAATTTCATAATGTTATGTTTCGTTATGATTACGACCAAGTTGGTGATAATGCCACTTATTATTTGAATTTTCAAGTGAAACTTTATGAAGGAACTGATAAGATAGAGTTCTGTTATGGACCGCGCAGCAACTCTATCTCTTATAGCGGTAACTATTATCCGTTTACTTTCCTGATGGGAAGTTTATATACAGATAATATCTATCTATATGGTTCTAACGACAAAAAATGGGAAACTCCTTCAGTTGCCCACTATATAGGTACAAATTCAGAATCTACAGATTATGCTCACTATTTGAACAACAATGGTATGTTATGGACAAGTGGTCTCACATACGTCTTTAATCCGGCTATGCCTACGGGACTTGCTGCTGACTATTCAGACCCGTTTCAAACAAAACTTTCATGGAAATCTTCTGCTTTCGGGGAAGCGGCTTGGACTATTAAATATGGTGCTAAAGGTTTTAATCCCAATACAACAGGTACGGAATTGACAACTACCAATAATGTTAATTATCCTATTCCTAATCTTGCTGATGGAGTATATGATTTTTATGTATATGCGTATAACGATAAAGGTGTATTCGGAGACGCGAATTTAACTGAAACACCTGCCAATAAAATAACTATTTCAGTAGGATGCAACACAACACTTATTGGTGTTACGGAAGATTTTAACAAATATTCAACAGTGCAGCCAATCGATTGTTGGCTAAATGTTAATGATACAACAGACATTGTTATTACTTCAGCTACAATTAATGGGCAAAAGGAAAATGTTCTGGGGCTTAACGGAACTAATGGTGGTATTACTGTTACTTCCGTTGCTTTTTCAGATATTCTTGATGGGAACGTTGTCTATTTTGATTTGGCGTCCGCTAATGCAGGTGCTTCAGTTGAAGTAGGTTACTATGCGAATAACACTTTTGTTCCAGTTAAAACTGTCACAACTCTTCGTAATGATAAGTTCGATCAGTTTGCTGTTGATATGACAGGTGCAGTTGGCTCTATTCTCGCTTTCAGAAACACAAATAACAATATAGTATATATAGATAATTTGTATGCTAAGGCTAAAGGGTCAAATTGCGATGAGGATATCCCTACAGCTGTAACAGTAACCACTTCACCATTCTCTTACAATGTTGTTGTGAATTGGCTTGGCACAGCTTCCACATACGAGTTGGCTTATGGCCCGCAAGGTTTTGACCCCGACAATGGCGGCACACATCTGCAGAACATAAGCTCGACATCTGCAATTATTACAGAACACCTTGCCGGGGGTTCGTATGATTGCTACGTGCGTGCGACTTGCTCTGGCAATGGTCATTCATCATGGTCTAAAGTCTGCACTTTCACAACATATTGTACAGAAAACACATTGTTGAATGAAAATTTCAATGCTAAAACTGCTGGTGCGCTTGATGATTGCTGGAAGTCTTTTGAAGATGACACCAAATCTGTAATAGCATACCTCTCATCTGGAGCCAGCAATGCTCTCACTTTATACAACAGCACAAGCAACGCTGTGGTTTATTCTCCACTGCTCGCTTTTGACAATGGAAAACGCATGAACAATTACGCTGTACAGTTTAAAGCGCAAGCATCTGTTGCGGGGGCAACACTTAATGTCGGTGTTATTCGCAATGGTGCGTTTGTGTCTCTCGGTTATGTTTTGGTTTCATCCACTTCTTCTTTACAGGATTATGTGGTATACTTGAACAATGCTGATACAGCGGATTATGTTTTGGCTTTCAAAGCACCGCAGGGTGTTAGGATTTATGTTGATGATGTTGTCATGACAGCCAAGACATCTTGCCAACAACATACACCGCTTCATTTTACGGCCATTATCTCTGATAATGACTCGGGAACAGTTACTCTTTCATGGGATAATGATCCTACAATTGCCTCAGGGAGCGGTTGGGTATATGAAATTGTTGGTGCTGGCCAAACTCCGAACGGCTCAGGTGCAGTTACAACTACGCTATCTACAGTAGTAGTTACAGGCTTGAATGCAGTAACTTCGTACGATGTTTATGTTTATGCAAAATGTGCAGGCGGAACCTCTGACACTGTGATGGCTTCGTTTGCTACAGGTTGTCAGGAAGCACATACTTTGCCATATTCTGAGAACTTCTCAGGATATACTCGTGATGTGGTGAATGCATGCTGGAAAGATGTTTATTATCCGGCTTCCGTGATTATAACAGGTGCGGATAATATCACAACCACTACAGTAGGCACTTTCTCATATAATGGAGCAGTACAAACAACATCGCTTCTTGCGGGTTCAACATATACTATTGAAGCATGGGGTGCAAAAGGCGGCTATGGAACATACTCTAGTACAGTATCGTATGGTTATGCTTATGGCGGTAAAGGTGGTTATGCAGTAGGTACTTATACTCCAACGTCCAATACCACTTTGTATATTGTTTGTGGTGGTGCTGGAGCTAATTATATTAGTACAGCAACAACCACTGGTGGTTATAACGGTGGTGGTAATGGTTATAATTATGCTGGTGCTGGTGGAGGTGCAACTCACGTTGCTTTGGCAACGGGAGTCTTGTCATCTAGATCAAGTGATTATAGTACAAAATTATTGCTTGTAGCTGGTGGTGGCGGTGGTGGTGCACATGGCAGCAGTAATTATTATCAATATTTGTTGACAGGAGGATATGGTGGTGGAAATTCTGGTGGAAATGGAATGGCATATACAACTTCTTATATTGTATATGGTGCTACTCAGGATGCTGCAGGTTATGCTATGTCTACAACTAGTTCAGGAAGTCATTTTCAAGCTGGTAGTTTTGGTCAGGGTGGCACACCGGGAACATCTTATAGTTATGCTGGTGGTGGCGGTGGTGGCTTTTGGGGCGGCGGTGGTGGCCGCACAACTATGTCAGGAAGTGGTGGCTCCGGATATGCCAATTCTGCATTATTAAGTGGCTCAAAATTATATGCAGGTAATACATCATTCCCAAGCACCAATGGTGGAACTGAAGTTGGACACGATGGTTCTGGTTATGTTAAAATAACCCGTACATACGTTTCTTCATCCAATAATTATTTATCATTGGATGCTACGAGTCGAGATGTGACGGTACAATCACCAATACTTAATCTTAATGGACATACACTTGGAGAATGCAATCTCACATTCAAGGCATCATCTTCAGTCATTGGTTCGGAATTAAGAATTGGAACCATTGAAAATGGAGCAACATTTGTTGAACTTGCCAAAGTAAAAGTTGATGCAAATACATTCACACAATATAAAGTCGCTTTTGGACCA
>CACZRW010000157.1 GCA_902783675.1 uncultured Pseudomonadota bacterium
AAGGAGCCCATCACCATGGGCTTCTACCGCAAAGCGGTGGAGCAATGCAAGAAGGGCGGCTACAACGCAGTCACCTACGAAATCGAGCTGCCGGGCATCGAAGGAGAGTTCATGATTGCTTGCTGGGCTGACGGGCATGTGGACAGCGGCTCCACGCGCCGGATCATAGAGTGCCTTGCCTCAAGGTAAGCGCTACGGCGCAACAGGCTGGCCACGGAGGGGCTTCACAGCTCCTCTTTGGCCGTAGTGGGTCTAGTCATTGGGCGCGCCACAGCGCCTTGTTCGGGCTCGGAGAGCGTCTTTAAGATGGTCAAAAGCGCCCGAAAATCAGGCAAAATGATTGTGCGATCTATGACGTGGCTATTTCCTCAACAGTACGCTAATATGTGCATACCGAAAGGGAAAAAACAAAAAGGAGAACACCACAATGACAAGCCTGGAAAAGAAAGCGCGCACCTACCGACTGCCGGAAACCACCACGAGCGAAGACCTCGAAAGCGGCTGGAGCACCGTGATAAACTTCGGAAACAAGGTTCTGGTTGCAGGGTATTTCTACAGCGGCCCCAAAGCGAACGATTACTACGGCGCCATTTACGAGCACACCACGCCGGACATGAGCTGCGAAGGGGAAATCCGGCTGGTGGCCATCAGCGATGAGCTTTTCGCCGACAACGGACATGCCCTGCAGTGGGCGATGAGACATTGAAAGTGAGGAAAATCGCGGAATACTTCTATTGAAAAATGTGATATAGTGATAGCATGCAAAGGAGGGCAGAGAGATGACCGAGTACGCCAAGCTGATCCTGGCAGAGCAGACCTGCCACACAATCGAAATCCGGGAGAAGGCGACCGGGAAGGAAGGCGTGGCGAATAGCTGCGCGGATGGAGTCGAGCTTTTCTACGGTGCAGATGACGGGAGCGACGACAAGACCGTCAGCATCGAGGTTTTCAACAGCGCCTTTGAGATTGTCGCCATGATAAAGTGAGGAAAATCGCGGAATACATTTATTGAAAAATGTGATATAGTGATAGCATCAGAAAAAGGCGAAAGGGCCGGATGTTGAAGCAAACGGATCTGAGGAGAAATCCCCAGGTCCTTTCTTTATGCGCATTTTGGTTTCGGAGGTGGTGAATATGGCTACCAGAGGCAGAAAGCCGACCCCTACGGCTATTAAAGAACTTGAGGGGAACCCCGGAAAGCGGGAGCTGAATAAGAACGAGCCGAAGCCGGCCAGAAAGGCGCCTGCCTGCCCGAAGTGGCTGGAGCCGGAGGCAAAGAAAGAATGGCGGCGACTTGCCAAAAAGATGGAAGCCATGGGTGTGTTGACCGAAGTAGATATGGCGGCCTTTGCGGGTTACTGCCAGGCTTACGCCAGATGGAAAGAGGCGGAGGAGAGAATCACGGACAGGGGACTGGTCATCCGCACTCCTTCCGGCTATCCCCAGCAGGTCCCGTATATTTCTATTGCGCAGCAATATCTGAGGCTCATGCATCAGTTTGCCGAGCAGTTCGGCCTAACCCCCGCCGCCAGAAGCCGCATCATTGCGGGGAACGATAACAACGGCTCCGCTGATGATATGGACGCACTTCTGGGGGGTGACTGATGGACAGGCCAGAGACAATCCCGAAACTTGAAACTTACGTACCGACCCGGTTCATGCTCCCAACATCTCACTACGACGAAAAGAAGGCTGACCGGGCGGTACGTTTTATTGAGAACCTGAAACACACCAAGGGGAAATGGGCTGGGAAACCCTTCTGGCTGTTCCCCTGGCAGGAGCAGGTCGTCCGGGACGTGTTCGGTATCGTGGATGAGAACGGGAAACGCCAGTTCCGTACAGCGTTTGTGGAGATCGGAAAAAAGAATCAGATTCGGTTCCTGGTCACAGTGATGTGACTATGCAAACCCATCGAATTGCTGGAACACCCTAAAGCCATTGAAGCTACAGCATGGGGATGAAAAATGCCTGGATGTGAAAGCCTGAAAATTCAATGGATGGAACAATGGGCAATCAGCAGCCAAGCCCTGAAAAGGGGAAGGTTCAACGACTATCCTGAAAAGGAGTAGGGGCAAGCGCTCCGAAGTGGTGGGCATCCCATGTGGATGAAGATA
>CACZRW010000158.1 GCA_902783675.1 uncultured Pseudomonadota bacterium
TCGCGCTGCACCTTAGGCAGTTCGATGCTGGTGCGGTCGCCACCCTTGAAGCCTTCTATGTCCACAGGCATTTCCTCGCCCTCAAGACTGGGAGCGATACCACCTACGAAGATAACCTTGTCGATACCCTTCAACTGGTCAATGGTCTCCTGATAGTCGATAGGGTGTTCCCTGGCAATATTGATGGCCAGATTAGCATTATAAGTATGAACGTGCGAGAAGCGCACCTCAATATGGTAGCTTTTTCCCTTCTCCGCCTGAATAGCCACACGGTTGGGCGTAGTACGCCAGATATGGTGGCGGAACTTCTGCACACCGTCGATGTAAAGTTCAAAATGGCCGCAACCGTCCACATTCACCACATATTCGCCAGCATCCCTGGGAGTAAAAGTCGTCTCGTACTTGGCAGAAAAGTCCTCAAGCTGTACGCCAGGAGCAAAGTTGTGCATGCCAAAAGTGGTGACGGCTAATGGCGTGGTATAATACTGCGTAGTGACGGGCTTGCCCTCCATCAGGCGATTGTTCCAGAAAGTGCCTTTCATGCCTTTCTTACCCTCAAAGCTGCACTGCGAAGCCATCAGGCACTCCATGACCTTGTCGTATGTCAGGTCGCAACCTTGGAAATACTTTAAAGTGGAACTTTTGCCGTATAGAGACGAGCGCTTCACCTTCAGCTTCTCACAGATACCGTCAAGAATGGTGACGGTGCCGTTAGGCTGACCATTATAGTTGCCCCACATCATAGGCGTATTATCAGCATTCGGTCCGATAACGGCTATTTTCTCCCTGCCCCTTTGCAAAGGAAGGATATTATCCTTATTCTGAAGCAGTACCATCGTCTGGCGAGCCATATCCAACGAGAGGTTGGCAGACGCTTTGGCAGACATAGCCGAATATGGAATCTTCGACCACTCGACGAGCGACGGATCATCCATCTCACCCAAGTCGAAGCGGCCCTCCAACAGACGGATAACATGCTTGTCAACCTCAGCCTCAGTGATAAATCCGCGCTTCACGGCTTCAGGAATACTCTTATACGCATAACCGTAGCCGCACTCCACGTCAGTACCGGCTATAGTTGCCTTGGCTGAAGCATGTACAGGTGATGATGACGACTTATGGGACTCATAAAAATCCGAAACGGCCCCACAGTCACTCACCACCAAATACTGAAACCCCCACTCGTCGCGCAGAATGGTCTGCAGCAGACGCTGAGAACCACAGCAAGGGTCATCGTCCAGCCGCTGGTAGGCACACATCACCTCGCGTACCTTTGCATCCTGCACCAATGTCTTGAAAGCAGGCATATAGGTCTCCCACATATCACGAGGCGACACGCTGGTAAGGTTAGCTGAGTGGCGGGTGTATTCCGGACCACTATGTACGGCATAGTGCTTGGCACAGGCCCACAGTTTACGATACTTCGCGTCCTCAGGTCCCTGCAGCCCGCGAACCACCTGCACGCCCATCACTGACGTCAGATAGGGGTCTTCACCGTACGTTTCCTGTCCCCTGCCCCATCGCGGGTCGCGAAAGATGTTGACATTCGGTGTCCATACTGACAGGCTGTGGAACTTCTCGTCCTCGCCCTTCAAATCGTGCATGCGATGGTTATACTGCGCACGGAACTCTGTTGAAACTACGTCGAAACATTTATACAACAAATCAGGATTAAATGACGCCGCCATAGCCACTGGCTCAGGAAATACGGTGACGTTGCCCATGTTGGCTGCACCATGCAGAGCTTCACTCCACCAGAAAAACTTCTTGATGCCTAATCGCGGAATGGCCGGACTCTCGTCCAACATCAGCTGTGCCTTCTCTTCCAATGTCAGCCTTGAACACAAGTCCCTGGCACGCTCTTGTGCAGACAGACTTGGATTCTTGTAGGGCAGCTCTTGCGCCGTTACCGAAAGGGCAAAAACGCACAGGGCTATCGTTGTCTTCATCTTCATACGGTTATCCGGTTTTTGTTTGTGAGTTATGATGATGGTGCAAAGTTACGAAATAATCTGCTATGACGTCAGCCGTGAATGTATCAAATACTTTCGCTGGTGTAGCAAAGAGAGAATGAACTGTTGTAACAAGAAAAAAGGAGGGCAGTCCGACGCTGGACACACCCTCCCGAAAGTGTTTTTTCTAACTATCGTTTACTTTTCGTAGCCAGGATTCTGCTTCAGTTCGCCGTCCTTATTAGCCAAGATAGCTGACTGCGGCACAGGCAGCAAGTCGAAGTGAGCGTCATAGTCCTTACTGTCAGCGCTGTGGGCAGCAGTGAAGTAGGGATTATACTTCTTGATGCGCTCTGCCAGCTTTCCAACGCGAACCAATGTCAGACGGCGCTTCTCCTCACAGGTCAGCTCACGCAGACGTTCGTCCAGAATGTAGTCGATATTCACCTGACTGGCTGTACAAGGCTTGGCCTGTGCACGGTTATGCAGCACATTGATGTCGTCAGCAGCCTTAGCTGGCTGATTCAAGTTCACGTAAGCCTCAGCACGCAGCAGATAAGCCTCAGCCAGACGGAAGAAATACTGGTCGGTATAAGTCTTACCGCCTGTACCAGCAAGCTGATAAGTTGCCTTGTTCTGATATTGTGCATCAGGATAATGGAACGGCGTAGTCATCTTTGTTGAATAGCCGCACATAAAGCGGTTAGGCAACTGGGTCGTAGCATTCACGCCACCACCAAAGCCTGTCTCCATAGACCAGCCAGCAGGTAACACGGTCTTTTCCAAATCGAAGTACCCGTCGGGCATGGCAGCCTTCAGTTCAGGATTTTCATCAAGTATATTGGTACGGTGAATCTTGAAACGACGCGGCCAGTTATACTCAGAGTTACGCATATCGTTGAAATCGTCAGCCCAAATACCACTGTAAAGATGGCTGACAGCATAGTGCGTGCCAATGCCACGTCCACCAGTCATGTCACCAATAGGCCAGTTGAACAGCTGAAGCTTGGTTCCGTCAGGTTTGATAATCTGGAACTTGTCAACCTGAGGAGCAAAGAAACGCTCGCCCCAGAAGCTACCAGGATTCCAGAAGAAATGGCTGGTATTGTTACCACCACCATCAACATTGGTCTCAAACTGAATGACCCATACTGCTTCTGTATTGCCAGAGGCACGGTTCTGGTTGTTCGGACGGAACAAGTCATAGAACACGTCACCAGGCTCATTGACCTGAGAACCAAAACGCTGTGTCATCAGCTTCAGGTTGGGATTGTCGATAACAGCAGAAGAAGCCGTGACTGCTTTTTCGTTAGCACCTGTAGCCAGATAAACCTCAGCCAGCAACATGTTGGCAGCGGGCTTACTGATTTCACCATCGCGGACTGTATTGATTTCAGGCAGGTTGGCGGCAGCGAATTCCAAGTCCTCAACGACCTGAGCCATTACCTTATCCTTTGCCTCGCGCGAATAGTCTGTCTTCGGTGCTGTCACCTCCGTGAGCTGGAGGGGCACGTCACCATAAAGATATGCCAGGGTACGATAACCGAGGGCACGGAAGAAACGACCTTTAGCCTCATAAACCTTCTTCTGTTCGTCAGTCAGACCTGAGGCACTACCCAGACGGCTGAGAACGGTGTTTGCCTGGGCAATGAGCTTGTAGTTCTCGTCCCAGTAGAACTTGGCCATCGCACCCGAAGGTGAAAGGTCTGCTGTAACATTAGACTGAAGCGGGTCAGCCGTAATCCACATGTCAGTGTGCTTGGAGAGGTCCGTCGTACGGTCGTACGTCGTATAGAACTCCTCACGGGTGAGGAAGTAGAGTTCCGCTACAGCGGCATCAAAGTCAGCTACAGAATTGTATGAGTTCGATGCTGAGTTAAAGTCAAGGGCTTTCTCCTCCAGGAACTTGTCCTCGTTACAACCGGTCAGCAACATGGCTGCCAGCATGGAGAATAAATATATCTTTTTCATTGTGTCTTAAAGATTAACGTTAATACCAAATGTTACACTCTTCATAACAGGACGATTGTCATAGCAGCTACCTGTTATGCGGTTCTGTCCGTTGATGTCCTGATAAGTCATGTTAGGTTCGGGATCCCAGCCATGCCATCCTGAGATGGTCAGCAGGTTCTTGCAGCTCACATAGACATTGATGCCGTCAATGCCAACAGGCTTCAGCCATTCCTTAGGAAGGTCGTAAGTCAGCGAGATGTCCTGCAGGCGCAAGAACGAGCGATTCTCGTAGCGATAAGGATTGATGGCGGGGTTAGCATTGTAGAGTGCATAGATACCACCAGGATTGCTGGGCGTCCAGAAGTTGTCAACCTGCTCAGTCAGACGGTTGTGACGCAGGGTGTTATCATTCACCAGCTCAGCAAAAGAGTTCTTACCCAAGAAACTTTTGCTGCCACCGACTACTGCATTGAGGAAGAAGCTCAGCGTAAAGTTCTTGTATTTAAGGGTGTTGAGTAAGCCCATGCGGACGGTAGGATCGTTCTTACCGATGATGCTACGGTCTTTCTCGTTAATCTCACCATCTTCATTGATATCGACAATACGATAGTTACCAGGATGATAGCCTTCGGGAATGTTGTCACCAACCTGCCAGATACCATCAATGGTATAGTCATAGATGGCTGACAGCGACTCCCCGATGAACAGTGATGATGATGTGAGGTCGTCCTCCTGACCGTCACCGTCTGTGTCAAGACCAGCCAGTTTCGTAATCTTATTACTATTGGTTGACAGGTTGAACATAGAAGTCCACTCAAAGTCCTTAGTAACAATGTTGCGTGAATTGATGGTCAACTCGAAACCTTTATTCTTAATTTCACCGACGTTCGACATGATAGAGTTGAAACCGGTTATTGAGGGGATAGACACGGCATAGAGCAAATCCTTGGTCTTGGTCGTATAATATTCAATATTACCAGTGATACGATTGTTGAACAAGGCAAAGTCGAGACCAAAGTTGAAACCGGAAGTCTTCTCCCATTTCAGGTCTGCATTCTCCATCGAAGCAAGTTCCTGTCGCATGACACCGCTGGTAACGCCATCACCAAACACGTAACCGATTGATGAATTGACACGAGCCAATGAAGAATAGCGAGAGGTCTGGTTACCGCTGACGCCATAGCCGGCGCGAACCTTCAGATAGTCAAGATAGGGCACCTTGAACCACTCCTCGTTGGTCACCACCCAACCGAGTGCAACAGATGGGAACACAGCAGACTTGTTGTTGGCAGAGAAGCCAGAGAAACCGTCTCGACGAAGGGTGGCAGTCACCATGTAGCGGCTATCGTAAGAATAGTTGACACGATACATCTGATAGAGCAGTGTTTCAATCCATGCATCAGAACTGGTGTTCTGCGTAGATGCCAGTTCCAGTGAGTTATAGCCTAAGGTCATACGCGGGAAGATCTTAGCATCAGCAGCGGTATAGCTGTACTTACGACGAGAAGCACCGTACACAAAGGTTGCACCTACGCTATGCTTGCCAAACTGATTGTTATAGTTCACGATGTTATCGAGCGTATAGTCATAATAGGTAGAGTGATGCTTGTAAGCCTGACCGTTGCTATTCTCTGCGAACTCGCTGGCATAGTTATGCTCCCCGATACGGTAGTTGTTACCAAAGTTGATGCGATAAGTCAGACCCTTCAAAGGCAGCTGCACCTCGCCATAGATATTGGCGAAGAAAGAATTGTTGCGGTCGTAGTCGTCAACCAATGAACCATGATATGGATTCTCACGGGCATCGTGGGCAGGATAGTGAATCATGTCACCATTCTCGTCGTAAGGCTTTGTCAACGGGCTACTCTCGATAAGGAATGGCAGATAAGTCTCCTGGCCATCGCGGTTCTCGAACGAACCAAATGCCTGAATACCGGCCTTCAACCACTTCACGGGCTGAATATCAAGGTTCACGCGGATAGAGTTACGCTTATAGTCATCGTTCAGCAGATAGTTCTTCTGCTGTGTGTTGCCTACAGAAACCAAATACGACATGGCGTCGCTACCGCCTGAAATGTTCAACTTTGTTTCCCAGATGTGACCATTACGGGTAAAGTCTCCCCACCAGTCGTAGTCGCCAGGAATGATATTACCCTGGTCGTCGGTCATCCAGGCATCCGGCATACGCTCAGAGAGCTTGAAGTTCGGATCCTGCTGGGTATAGCCAGAAGCCTCCGTCTTGGAGTACTGCCACAAGCACTCATTATCGAAGCTGAGCATGCGGGCTCGATCCATAATCTCCATCTTGTTAGTAGGCGTCTGAATACTGTAGCTGGTCGAAAGCGATATCTTGGCCTTGCCCTTAGCACCCTTCTTCGTAGTAATCAACAGCACGCCATTAGCAGCCTGAGCACCATAGACAGCGGTAGACGAAGCATCCTTCAGCACGTCAACGCTCTCAATATCAGCAGGATTAATGCTCGAAATACCACCTGTATAGATGATACCGTCGAGGATAACCAGTACGCTCTGACTACCAGAGATTGTGGTATTACCACGAATAGAGATTTCGGGGTCTGCACCTGCTGCGCTGGACTGACCGATGTTCAGACCAGGCACCGTACCCTGCAGTGACTGCAACAGGTTGGTATTAGGCGACTTCTCGAATGCCTCAATGTTAGCCCTGCTTACAGCACCAGTCACATCAGCCTTTCTCATCGTACCATAACCGACAACCACCACTTCATTCATCAGATTGCCATCTTCAGCCATGGTAATTTCAAGACCCGTTCCAGCCTTTACCTCCTGAGTGGCATAGCCCACATAAGAGATAACCAGAACGGCTCCTTGCTTTACATTCAGCGCAAAACGACCATCAAAATCAGTAACGGTACCGTTGTTGGTACCTTTTTCCATGACAGTGGCACCGATTAATGGTCCTTGAGAGTCTGACACACGGCCACTTGCCTGTCTCACTTGCTCTACAGCAGTTATCGATTCCGTAGCTGCCATTGCCTGCTGTGCTGCTGGCATGCCTAAAAGGCACAACCCCATACACAGGGCACTTTTCTTTGCATTGAAACTCATACTTTAAGTTTTAGTTAATAAAATAATATAAAATGAATAATTGCGTCAAGTATTTTAATAGTATACTTTTTACGTTATGCGGTGCAAAGTTATATATATATTCGTCA
>CACZRW010000159.1 GCA_902783675.1 uncultured Pseudomonadota bacterium
CGGATCCACGTTCGCCGGGGCAGCCGCTTACGCCGGCAATAACCATAATGAGACGGCAGTGGTTTCTGTCGGCAGCGAAAGCGGGACAGAGAACGAAGACCAGAATTCCGAAAACCAGAAGCCTGAAGAGGCTTCCGGCAGCGGCACTGGCGAAGGCGGGACAGAGAACGGGGACCAGAAACCCGAAGACCAGAAGCCCGATGACCAGGAGTCTGAGGAGGTTTCCGGCAATGGCACTGGCGAAGACGGAACAGAGAACGGGAACCGGAAGATCGAACTGGAAAGCACCGGCAATGACATAAGGATCCAGGCACTGGCCGATACTGTCAGTTCCCATACGAATGCATCTGCGGATGGTGCCGTAATGACAGCAGACGCATATGCGAATATGGATTACAATGTAAAGGCAAATGTTGATATTTCCGACGCGGAACTTACAGCAGCGAAGGGCGCGATCTATCTGATCACGCAGGGAAGGAACGCCGGCATCACGCTCGAATCTGAGGCGAAGGCATCGGGTGCCGAAGCAGAAGCGAACGCGCACATGAGCTTCCTCCATGACCTTTCAAGCAGCATTACTTCCCAAAAACCGGATACGGTGACATTTAATGCTCCGACAGTCGTTCATGAGGCTGATAAGCTTCTGGAGATTAAGGGCGACAGAACGCATCCGGCCGAAGTGACAATGAGAGGCGCCGCAGATGCGTCAGGCAGTACTGCCGTAGAAAAGAAATATCTCTCCCATGAAGCTGCTGAAGGCAAAGGCGGGGATAAACAGTTTTATCAATATGTCTACTGCGTATTCTGCAAGGAGGAACATACGCCGGATGAGCATACGGATGATCTCGATCTCTTCCGGCCCGGGCAGAACGGGCAGGCGGTCCTTACAGCGGCGGCACCCGGCAAGACACTGCAGGCAAGCCTGAGCAGCGGGGTGACCAATGACAGCAGAGCTGCCTCCGAAGCTCTGTTCGTACTGGATCTGGCGGTAATCCTGCAGAAGGATGTACGCCTGGGACAGGATGAACTGGCGAAGTATCTGCTCTGGAACAACACCGCAACCCAAAGGGATGAATATCTTCTGCCCAACTCGGCTCACCTGAGCGTCGGAGCAGGAAAGAAGCTTTCCTTCGTGACAGATGTCCTGGAAGGTGAAATACTGAACGACGGCCGCGTCCATAAGGTCAATATGATCTCGGCGCTTAACGAGGCAGCCGTAAACGATCCGGTGATCGAAATCGGCAGGAATTCTACCCTGAACTTTAACACAGACACCCTGAGTCTCGGTTCCGATACCAGCCTGGAACTGTATCTGGAGGAAGTATCCGGAAGCTGGCTGAAGGAACAGTTTGAAAACGGCACAATGAAGGCTCTGGCAGAGCAGAGCGATGACATCGCAGCTGCAGCCGGAGGTGAACAGCTGGAAGGCCTGAAGGAAGGCACCGGCAGGGACGGACAGAAGCTTTACTGGTTCGGCCGCGCACCGGAAGATGCTGAAGACGGGGATGCTCCGCTTTACTTCATGACTCTGGACGAAGATACGGATGAGGTTAAGGCCTTCCGTACCACTGCCGCAGCGTCTGAGGCAGGCGAAGAAGCCGCAGCAGTATCCCTGATTGTCTTCAGAGACGAGAAAGCCGACAGGATGGGCGAGGTGCAGTATGACGTGATGTTCCGGGATCTTTCCGAAGAGGAAGACAGAGCCCTGTTCAATGCGCATACGCTTGTTCCCGGACAGGATGCACAGCTGGAAATCCCGGCCGCTCTGGCCATAGTCCTTCGCGACTTCAGTCCCTTCTTTGAGGGCGCCCAGTGGCCGGTATACAAAGTATCCGATGAGCTCTTCTTCATGAGCGATGTGACAGACGGCACCGGTCTTCTGTTCGCGCCGGACTACACGGTTTACTTCGACGGTTCCACCTTCGATTCCACACTTACAAAGATCGAAGGCATTGACACCGGAGACTGCACCGTGACCGTGAAGTCAGACCAGCCGGTCTGGGCTGAATGGGATACACAGAATACCGCACATGACATCGGCGGCAGATC
>CACZRW010000160.1 GCA_902783675.1 uncultured Pseudomonadota bacterium
AAGACGGCCGAATGACGACAACACTCATTCCATCGTCGGAGATTCCTTATGAGAGTACAACCGTCACAGCCGCCATCAACAAGGTGAAAGAAGAAATGGAGACGGTGATCAACCGACCAATTGCCACTTCCGACTATGCATTGGAAATTAACGGGCCTGACGGTCGCTTGGTGCGTCGCGGCGAGACCAACTTATCCGACCTCATCGCCGATGCCCTCTGTGCATCAATGGGCACAAGGATTGGACTGATGAACGGTGGAGGCATTCGTAGCAGCATTCCAGCTGGTGTTATCACATACGGTGATGTAATCAACACATTGCCTTTCGACAACCGTCTGTGCACGATTGAAGCGACTGGAGCAGAACTGATGGATATGCTGCGCAAATGTACAGCCAATTGTCCGGAAGAGGACGGTGATTTTCCACAAGTGTCAGGTATACACTTCACCATCCATACCGCTTCGCATACCGTCAGCGATGTGGAAATAATCGACGAGAATGGGGTGTACCAGCCTATTGATGAAACGCAGACTTACATCGTAGCGACAACCGACTACTATCATATGGGAGGCTTCCGAGACACGCTGAAGCAGTGCCCGATGAAGGAAATAACAGACCTTTCTTATGTCGCGCTGGCCAGCTATCTACAAAAAGAATTAGGCGGCACCACGGGTACCGCCTATACTCAGTCTCAGGGTCGCATCACGATTGTCAACGACTAAGAGTGATTTGACCTATTAAATCTACTTAAACTTATCAGTTACGCCTTACCCTATCAAAGCATCGGCAAGCACCTTAAGGTCTTCGATGGTCTTGGCCTTGACGGTGGACTCGACGGTAACGATAGGTTCGATGACGGTGATGTTCTTCATCGCCTCCATAGCCTCACGCATCTTCTTGCCTGATGCAGGTGCCCAAGTGCCGTTTTCGACGAAGGCAACTTTGCGATTCTGATAGGTCTTGATGCGAAGGTGGTTGATGAAGTCCTCCATGATGGGCA
Organism: uncultured Pseudomonadota bacterium; assembly: GCA_902783675.1. Taxonomy (GTDB): domain Bacteria; phylum Pseudomonadota; class Alphaproteobacteria; order CACZRW01; family CACZRW01; genus CACZRW01. The sequence continues at coordinate 1,001 of CACZRW010000160.1, forward strand.
TGATGCCACCATCGTAAGTGGGTGCACAGAGCACCATACGGTCGTAGCGGAAAGCGTCTTCCACTGCCTCATGCAGGTCGTCACGGGCAATGTCGGAAGTGGACACTTTCACGTCTGATTTCTCACGGATGATGTCAGCGAGTTTCAGAGCTGCCTGTGCGGTATTTCCATGCAAAGAACAATAAGCAATGAATATGCCCTCATTCTCAGGCTCGTACTTGCTCCATGTGTCGTAAAGACCAATGTAGTAGCCAAGGTCTTCAGAGAGGACTGGGCCATGCAAGGGACAAATCGTCTGGATATCGAGTGTGGCTACCTTCTTCAGGAGATTCTGCACCATTGCGCCATACTTACCCACAATGTTGAAGTAGTAGCGACGCGCTTCACAAGCCCAGCCTTCATCATCCTCTTCCTCTTTGCAGAGGGCACCGAACTTGCCAAAGCCATCAGCCGAGAAGAAAATCTTGGTCTTTTGGTCGTAGGTCATCATTACCTCTGGCCAGTGAATCATCGGAGCCATGAAGAATTGCAAGGTGTGTTCTCCCAACGAGAAGGTCTCCCCTTCCTTCACCACCTGAATACGGGCACTGAAATCAGCCTCAAAGAAACGCTTGAACATCGCCACAGCTTTCTGCGAGCAAACAGCCGTCATGTTGGGATATTTCTCCATGATGTACTGCACGCTGCCTCCGTGATCGGGTTCAAGGTGCTGCACAATCAAATAGTCGGGAGTCTTACCACCCAGAGCCGTTTCAAGATTCTTTGTCCATTCTTCGGTCTTCGTGGCATCCACCGTATCCATGATGGCGATTTTCTCATCCTCAATGAGATAGGAGTTATAGGAGACACCCAGTGGCACATCATACTGACCTTCAAAGAGGTCTATGTCCAGATCATCCACACCGATGTATTTCACACCTGGTGCAATCAAATCGTATTTCATTCCTTATTATATATAATATAAGATGACGTGAGAACGTAATATCGTCATCACGTCATCATTATCAAATTGTACATTATTTTAGTCTTTCCTGAATGGCCTTGCTTTCAGCCTCGTAACCAGGCTTGTTGAGCAGGGCAAACATGTTCTTCTTGTAAGCCTCAACACCTGGCTGGTTGAATGGATTAACACCCAAAATGAGACCAGAGATGCCACAACCCTTCTCGAAGAAGTAGATGAGCTGACCGATATTATATTCGTCCAGTTTCTCAATGCTGATCTTGATGTTAGGCACACCACCATCCACATGAGCTAACTGAGTGCCCAGTTCTGCCATCTTGTTCACCTCATCAATGCGTTTGCCAGCGAGGAAGTTCAAACCATCAAGATTCTCCTCGTCTGAGGGAACTGCCAATGTAGTGTTAGGCTTCTCTACAGAGATTACAGTCTCGAAGATGGTGCGCTCACCGTCTTGAATCCACTGACCCATAGAGTGCAGGTCGGTAGTGAAATCGACGCTGGCAGGGAAGATACCCTTCTGATCCTTACCCTCGCTCTCACCATACAGCTGCTTCCACCACTCTGAGAAGAAGTGCAGCTTG
>CACZRW010000161.1 GCA_902783675.1 uncultured Pseudomonadota bacterium
AGGGCAACACCCTCGAATCCCTCATGACATACTGCGACAGCGAGCGCCTCGAAACAAAACAAACAAGAAAAATAGGATTTTAGTTTTTCTAATGATTGTTTATAGTAAATAAATCATATTCTGGGCATCTGAGGTAAAAAAGCACAACTTTTCTTGCGACTTCAAATAATAATCTTTATATTTGCAATCGAAACTTAAAACAAAGAGCCGATGAGCAGAGTATTTCGTATAACGCCAAAGCGTATAAAGCGGGTAAACGGAACAGTGTTAACCCCTGATATGGTTATCACCGTTACCACTCGCCAACATACCACTGACCTATTCTATAATGGTGCTGTGGAGATCCAGGAGCAATATATGCGCATGTTCCAATTTGACTATAAACGTGCCAACTGCTCCTAGTATGATTTTGATTTCGTGAAGTTGGACTAATATGTAATAAAAGCTATGAATAACTTAGAACTAAAGTCTATCGAAGACTTACAAGACATGTCATTCTTTATTCCTGCCTATCAACGTGGATATAGATGGTCTACGCGACAAGTAGAAGATCTACTAAACGATATTGCTGAATTTATCAATAATGGAGCAAAAGGCATCTATTGCATTCAGCCGCTTGTTGTTTTAGAGAGAAAAGAGGACGACGTAATTGAGCGAATAAAACAAGCTAATAACATAGATACCATTAAGAAGCTCTTGAAAGGCATGTGGGAAGTGGTTGATGGTCAACAACGTCTCACAACTATAAAACTGATTCTGTATGGATTAGGTATGACCTCCTACACCATAGAATATGAGACTCGTCAGGGAAGTGCTGAATACATAGAAAAGTTACATGGTGATACCATTAACAAAGACTATGAGAGTAATATAGATTACTACTATATGTGGAATGCGTACCGTACTATCAAGTGTTGGCTTGGTCAACATCATGATATAGACATTACTAACGTTTTGTTGAAACAAGTCAAATTTATATGGTATGAAACTAACGATGTTAATCCTAAAGAAGTCTTTACACGTTTGAATATAGGAAAGATATCATTAACAAATGCAGAATTGGTTAAGGCTTTACTATTAAACAAGTCTAACTTCAATCAGTATATCAATGATGACACTTATATAAAAGTGTTACAGCAAGAGATCGCAATGCAGTGGGACATAATAGAATACGCTCTGCAATCGCGTGAATTTTGGCTATTCTTGAACAACATCGGACAAGAACGCGCAACACGTATCGAGTTGATTTTCTTTCTGATAGCAAAAAATGACGTGTTACATTGTGGCTATGAAGAAGGATTAACTGAAACAGATGATTATTTTACTTTCAGATATTTCTGTCGATTCATGTCAAAAGAGATTAAATCCAAGCAATCCAAGAACAAAATCATAAAGATTATCTGGGAGAACGTTTTGGAAATCTATCAGACGCTTAAAGAATGGTATGATGATATGGAGTTGTACCATTATATCGGTTTCTTAGTATGTTGCCACGAACCAGATTTCTTATTTACACTTTACAAAGAATGGAACAAATCAAAATTTAAATCTGAGTTTCGAAATATTTATCTGGTTAATGAAGTAAAACGATGCATTAAGAATAAGGACATTGACAATACCATTTATGAAGAAGGAAATGGTGGACCAAAGACTAACTGCCGTCCAATATTGCTATTACATAATGTTCAGACGATTATCAATCAGAACAAAGTGCTGAGCCAAAATGAGAAATATAGAGCTGGTGTTTTTTATAAATTTCCTTTCCATCTATATAAATTCGAAGGATGGGACATTGAGCATATTGATTCCAATACGGAAAACCGTCTCAATGACATTCGTTCTCAGCGTGAATGGCTGTTAAACGCCTATTTCGGCTTGCGAAGTGAAGAATATATTGCCATACAGGACAGCATTAAAGCTTTCTTTTTGAAGTATCAAGTTAAAAATGATAATGATGTTGACAGAAAGGCAGAAAGGGATAAGGATTTTGATACTATCTATAAGCAAATCGTAGAAGAAAAAGCTGTAATTGGCAGGCAGTTATCACTAGAAGAGAAAAACAAACTGTGGAATTTTACTCTTCTCGACGCTTCAACAAATAGGAGCTACGGGAATGCTATTTATCCCTCAAAACGAAGAGTTATTATCGGAAAGGAGCAAGGGAAAAAGTATGCTCCCCCCACAATTGATGAAAACGGGAATATCATAGATGCCCAAGCAACAGAGGGGCAATCTTCATTTATTCCACCTTGCACGAAGTATGTCTTTATGAAGTATTATGATACGAAAGTATTTGATCCGAACACATGGAACAGGGATGATGCAGAAGCATATTTAAACGACATTAAGGAAACATTAAAACAATTCTTGTTATGACAAATAATAGCAAACTGACTTCTTTCTGGAATCTCATAAAAGAGAAGAATATCGTTATACCAATCATTCAACGTGATTATGCACAAGGACGTTTTGGTCAAGAATATTTGAGGGAGCGTTTCCTCAAACAACTGTTCCAATCTCTAAAGAGTGACAAGACTCTGGTTCTAGACTTCGTATACGGGAGTTATGAGAACAACATATTATATCCTCTGGACGGCCAACAGCGTCTTACGACCTTATGGCTTCTACATTGGTATCTTTCCTTGTGTACGGGTTTTCTGAACTCAGATAGGGAAGTACTTTCTCATTTTTCCTATGCAACTCGTATCTCATCAAGGAGTTTCTGTGAAAAGCTATGTTCTATACAGTACGAATACAACAGAAAAACAGGAAAGGAATACAGTAGGGAAGATAATATCGTTGCATTCATTAAGAATCAGCATTGGTTCTACACATCTTATGAGCAGGATCCTACTATTCAGTCAATGTTACGAATGCTTGGTGGAACCACCAAAGCAGACAAAGACGATAATGATATTGTTGATGGTATAGAGGAAATCTGTGTAAATCTATCACAAGAAACCCTTGCTGGTTATCTAAACAAACTAAAATCCGTAGATTCACCGATCAAGTTTTATACGCTTGACATGGAAGATAAGAACCTTCCATTGTCAGATGACCTGTATATCAAAATGAATGCACGCGGTAAAGTGCTTACAGATTTTGAGAATTTCAAGGTAGATTTGCTCAATTATAAACCAGATGGAGAGAACCTTCTTGTTAATGAAGATGGGAAAACAGAAGATAGTTTTAGCCACCTTCTTGATACTAAATGGACGGACATATTCTGGTATAACCGTTCACCTGAGCACAAAATTGATGACATTTTCCTCAAATTCCTGAACCGGTATTTCTTAAATTGGTTCATGGCTCATTATGAAGGTGATGGAAAACCGGAATCCGTCACAGGACATAACTTTTATAAAGCTTTAACTGAGAAGAATGTATCAGGTTATAAAAACATCTCTCTCTATGAAAAGGTCCTCAGCACAGAGAGTATAGAGACCCTATATAAATGCATGAATAATCTTCATGCTCTTTATATTCAGATAAAAGAACGAGACGGTGAAGAAAACTTATCGGATAAGGTTAATCGCCTATTTACTCCCTATTGGAAAGATGTGTCAGAAACTGGTACCAAGTCCCCTCAGTTCTATTTTGTACCAAAGTATCGTGAAGACTTGTCGATATCTACTATTACAGATCGACAGAGAGTGGCTATGCACGCAGTCTTTATCTATTTGGGAAACTGCAATGTAGTTCAGGCGGACACGCTACAGTCTTGGATGCATTTCGTATGGAACATATTGGAGAACAGCTATATTGATAGAGAACAGGCTGTAAGTGCAATTAGATTTTTCGATCAGAGCCTATCATTATTGTCAGATGACACATCCATCAACATGACAGATGATATAACTGGGTATTTAGCATCCATTGACGAAAACAAACTGCCTGGTGAGATTTTTGGTAAAAAGCAGTTGACAGAAGAAATCCTCAAAGCGAAAAAGAGCCATAAGGATGAAGAATGGAAAGAAAAAATAGAAGATGCTGAGAAATTGTATTTCTTCAAAGGCGCTATTGCTTTTCTGTTTAATGATGAAAACGGACAGCCAACAGCATGGAATCTCTTTGACCAGAAGCTTGAAAGAGCCAAACAAATCTTCGATGCGAATGGATTGAAAGAAGATTATTTAATTGACACACTACAATGCCTCTATAGCTATTGTGATAGCTGGGACGCTCAGTTTTGGTGGTCTCACAAAATTTTCAATGGTTTAGCTGCAACATGGAAAGAGAATATCTTGACGCTGGTTGATAGAAACTATCAATACGTTTACGCTTCCCCTGTACATCACATTCTTATAGGGGACGGACCAAGGACGGAAATCAATGATGGAAGGATTCGCACTTTATCTAACCGATCTCTAATAGAGTACATTCTTAAACGCAATGAGAATAAGAGGGAAATGTATATCCGATGGCCCCATGACGCTTTATACTTCTGTGGAGATAAGCGTGGGGTTCTGCTATCATATACGGATAGAAATAAGGTTATTTCCGCTATGCTGAAAGACGGTAGGTTCCGACTCAACAACGAAGATGTTTCAATTCCTAGAACAAATCTATTTTGGGGGTTTGATATTGACATGACATTCCATCTGGATTCCGGCAAGACTATTTATTTTAGATGGTATAGAGAGAGTAACAACCAAACCTATGATATTTATCTGATGGACGATCAGTGGAATTATAGACACAGACCAAATGAAAAATCAGAGGAACAAGGTGATAGAAAGAACTGTTATTGTTTCAATGTCGAGAAAGAATTGCCTAATGTGATAGAAACGATTATCAGTAAGTTGAAATCTGAACAATCAGATATGGATTCAAACTTATAGCTTCTCTTCAGTAAACCTTCTTCAAGGAAACAACCAGATAAGAAATTTGGATAAAAGCAATGCTCACCTACATCTCCGACTCCACCCATTACAAAGAAGTGCTTTCACAAGTTTTACATGTGAAGGAGTCTTTGTGGATTGGGACGGCTGATATTTAGAAACCCAAATAGGAATGGTGCAATGGAAAAATATCTTTTCTTGGACTTCGATGGGGTTCTGAATACTGAACACTACCAGAACTTGCTTTACCATGAGGGTAAGGCTTTGCAAGATGAATATGGAGCGTATTTTGACCCTGAATCGGTGGAACAATTA
>CACZRW010000162.1 GCA_902783675.1 uncultured Pseudomonadota bacterium
CCGCGCCGCCGAGGAACTACGCGACAGCATTCCAGGCAGCGTGATTCTGCAGCAGTTTGAGAATGCCGCAAACCCCGCTAAGCACTATGCAACAACAGGGCCTGAGATTTGGCGCGACACCGACGGACAGGTAGATATCTTCATCGGCGGAGTAGGTACTGGTGGCACAATCAGCGGTAGTGGTAAGTACCTGAAGGAACAGAACCCCAACGTAAAAGTGATAGCCGTAGAGCCAAAGGCCTCACCCGTACTGAACGGCGGTCAGAGCGGTCCTCACAAGATTCAGGGTATCGGTGCAGGCTTCGTGCCCAAGACTTACGATGCCGAGGTAATCGATGAGGTGTTTGACGTAGAGAACGATGACGCCATCCGTACCGGTCGTGAGATAGCTCAGCAGGAGGGTCTGCTGGTAGGTATCAGCGCTGGTGCTGCTCTCTATGCAGCCACAGAGATTGCCAAGCGTCCGGAGAACAAGGGTAAGAAAATTGTGGTGTTGCTGCCCGATACCGGCGAGCGCTACCTGTCGACGGTGCTCTACGCCTTTGAGGACTATCCCTTGTAAATATCCTCTATCACAAGGGCGCTCAGCGTAAAGCCGAAGACGGCGGTGATGTGAACCACAGAGCCGTTCACTTGAGCCTTCGTAGGACATTGTTCTGTGGTATGGCCCAGATTGGTCAGGAGCTCATCGCTGTAGACACACTGGAACTTGCGCTTGGGAAACTGCTGTTTCGACTTGAACTTCTTTCTCAGCGCACGTGCCAGTGGATCGCCCTGAACTTTCCAGAATTCAGTCACTTTGATGCGGGTAGGATCCATCTTCAGCGCCGCCCCCATCGATGAGTATAGCTTTGCTTTTGTCTGACAAGCCGTCAGAATGAGCAAAGCTTTATCTTTCAATGAGTCGATGGCATCGATAATATAGTCATAGTCATCAAGGTTAAACTCTTCAACCGTCTCTTGCGTGAAGAACTTCTGCAGCGCCGTAATCTCAGCCTCAGGGTTGATGGTGAGTAGACGCTCCTTCAACACCTCAACCTTTGGCAGTCCGACAGTCTGGGTGGTAGCCATCAGCTGGCGGTTGATATTAGTGGAACACACACAGTCGCTATCTACGATGGTCAGCTGACGGATACCGCTGCGCACAAGTCCCTCTGCACACCACGAACCGACACCGCCGACACCGAACACGATTACGCGTTTCCGCGCAATACGCTCCATTGCGTCAGGGCCCAGAAGCAGTTCCGAGCGGCTGAAATTATCATGGTAAAGCCCCATCATTCAGTTACATTTATTAATGACAATACTAAATTACGGGTGCAAATTTAGTTAAAATCCACCGGTATTCATTCTTTTATCCGAAGGATTTAATAAGTTTTAATTAAGCCTTGTGGTTATAGTATCTGATAAGGAGAGCTACACCAAGGAAACTCAATAGGAACTCAAGGGCCACAATACCAATGTACGTCATAACAATAAAGTTTAAAGCAACACGACATCTGCCGTGCTTTGACGACAAACCGAGCGTGTTGTGGTTATCCACTAAAAGTTACTTGCGCGTCACACCCTTACATCGAGAGCATTCAGCATATAACCGAAAAAGGCTGGTCTTCAGACTTTCCTCCACTCTCAAGCGCCTTCTCACCCAAGTGGGCAATGGCATATATTGCTTAAGAGCCATAATGGAGTTCACTGCTGCGGGACAGTCGGAGATTCACACTCACATTCCCAATTAATCGCGGCTAAGCGAACCTTTACGGGCAACGCATCTCTGTATTGCGCTACAAAGATACGACTATTTTCTGAAACCCGATGTTTTTTCTGAAAAAATCACACGCGGATAACGTTTTTTATACGTCGACGGTACCCGAATACCTAGAAATGATTAATCTGTTTTTGAGCATATTAGGCGGGCGAAGTGCTTAAAACACCGCGTTTTAGGTATTGTGGAATCCAAGGATTCGCCGTACCTTTGCAGCCGGATAAATGATAGTAAAAATGACGAGAACAACAAAGACTATTCCTACAGAGATGAAGGTGCTGATGAACCACATCTACGAACTCAATAAAGGCGTGCGCCAGATGGTGCTGTTCACATGCAACAAGCGCTACGGCGAGCAAGCCGTTTCTCGCTTGGAGAGCCAAGGCATTCCTTATGTGCTTCAGCCTGCCGGACAGAAGAACCTGAACGTCTATTTCGGGCGCCGCGAGTGCCTGGATGCCATCCGACTCATCGTCACCCGTCCGCTCAACCAGCTCACGCCCGAGGAAGACTTCATTCTCGGTGCCATGCTGGGCTATGACATCTGCGCCCAGTGTGAGCGATACTGCAAGCGTAAGGGTGAATGCAAGTGTGAGGGCGACTGCATCAATAAGAATTAAGTTACATATATAATATAAACAGTAGAATGAATACAACAATTGTTATCTTTGGTTCCTCAACAGGAACATGTGAGGCTATCGCAGAAAAGATTGCCTCGAAACTGGGCTGCGAGGCCGTAAACGTACAGGACCTTACAGCCGACATCGTCAACAACAACCAGAACCTGATTCTCGGTACATCCACATGGGGCGCCGGAGAGCTACAGGACGACTGGTACGACGGTCTGAAGACCCTTCAGAATGCCGACCTCAGCGGTAAGACTATCGCTTTCTTCGGCTGTGGCGACTGCTCTTCCTACAGCGACACTTTCGTAGGCGGCATGGGAGAGCTTTACAATGGCATTAAATCGAGCGGTGCCCACTTCATCGGCAGTGTCGACACCGACGGATATACCTTTGATGACTCCGAAGCCGTAATCGACGGTAAGTTCATCGGCCTGCCCCTCGACGACATCAACGAGGACGACAAGACCGACAACCGCATCGACGCCTGGCTGGCCGCCATCTCTCCCGCACTTTAGTTTAAAATGAGTTCATAAAGTATTTGTTTAGTTTGATTAGAGGGCTTGCCGTGAGGTAAGCCCTTTATGCAGGACATTTTATTTTTTCTAAATTATCATAGATATGAAAACAACCAACTATCGTGGCATCATAGGATTCACCGTCCTGTATGCCGTAACATCATTCGCGTGTGCATTCACAGGTTTCATTCACCCCTGGTGCTGGATCGTGGCTTTCCCGGCCCTCGCCGCTCTGCTTGGCGCCTACTCTTACTGCGAGGTGGCCGTC
>CACZRW010000163.1 GCA_902783675.1 uncultured Pseudomonadota bacterium
AGCGGGATTTCCGAAAGCGTCTGCTCTGCGATTGCGTCAATCGGCCCGATTGCGGTGACAGCGTCTTCTTCCGAAAGTCCTTCCTCGACCCGATCGTCGATCATCTCTCCGTAAAACGATACGCGCTCTTCCACATCCTCCTGCGGCAAGCCCGACAGCCGTGTTTGCAGCGCGGTTAAAAACTCCTGTTTACGCATGCGGTTGCTCCTCCTTGGTCACAAATCGATAGATTGCCATGATTTCCTTCCAATCCTCCTTAAATTCCGCAATCCGTTTGGATCCTTCCGGTGTGATATGGTAATACTTCCTCAGCCGGCCGTCATGCTCTGCGCTCCGGACCGTCAGCATATGCGCCGCTTCCAGCCGCTTCAGAATCGTATAGAGCGTCGACTCGGACAGCACGAGATACGGCTTCATATCCTTGATGATCTTGTACCCGTACGAATCTTCCTCGGAAATTGCAGCCAGAACGCATACATCCAAAAGACCGCGTTTCAATTGAATATCCATTCCATGCCTCCCTTTGTGGAATACATCGTATCGCGAAGTATTCGATTTGTCAATCCTGTTATTCAAAAAAAGAAGCGCCAAAAAGCGCTTCTGAAAAGGCAATCGCCTTATTGGACGTTGAGCTTGATCACGCCGCTCTCAAAGGAATCCCACGTTTTGGAATTCGTGACCTGCAGGGTGAATTGAACGGTCTCGATCTTGGTGATCCCGTTCTTTTCGAGATCGTTGAACCCGACGGTGACGATCGCACGCTTATTCGGCAAAACGGTTTGCGACGAATACGTATCGACCATATAGCCGTTGACCGCAGCGTTCTTCAGCGACAGGTTGACCGAAACATCGCTGTTGTTCTCATAGTAAATGATGAGCGAGGTGCCGTAGAGCCAGTTCTCGGTCGTTCCCTTATAGACCATCTTGATGCCCTTTTCGTTATACAGGACTTCGCCGCTGTCGTCAAACGGATACGGATACTCCTTCGCCGCGCTCGTTTCGATGCGAATCATATCGGTGTTCAGATAATCCAACCAGCTATCGGAATTGTAGATGTTGAACGAGAGCTCGATATCTGCAATCGTTTTGATGCCGGCTGCCTCCAGATCGGAAGAGCTGATCGTAAGATCATAGTTTGCCTTCATGCCGGCCGCGACCGTTTGGGACATCATAACGTCCATCATATACCCGTTGACCGAGCTGTTGCGGGCCGCAAACGTAAGGTTTTGTTCCGTATTGTTCTCAAGCGTCAGCTGGAACGACGGACCGTACCAACCATCCATGGTCATGCCCGTCACCGTGACCTTGACCCCGTCCTGATCGACAAGAACGCTGTTTTCAACGCTCGCCGCAACCGGCGCCTCGGTTGGCTGACCGGAAATCGGCGCTTCGGTCGGTTCGACTTCCACGACCGGCTCCGGCGTCGCTTCGGGCGCAACGCCGCCCGCCGCAAGATAGTCCTTTGCGGTCATGAACGTATCATACAGGTTTTGTCGAACCGCCTTCGCTTCCTCCAGCGTATGGTCGACCGCCGACATCATGCACACGTAAACGCGTTCTTCGGTTCTCCAGACCGAAACCGACATGTTCAGGTTGATGCCGTTGATATCCATAACGCTTTCTCCCTGCGTGCCTTCCAGTCCGTTCACCAGGATGTTTTCCGGTTCCTTGTTGATCTGTTCAAATTCCTCATCGGAATTGGAATTGAGCAACAGTTCCACCGCTTCGCGATTCGTTTCCGGAATATCGTTCGCCTCGGTAAACGCCATCGATGCGAGCCGCACCGAGGTGACCTCGATCTCGTCGTTCAGATCGATCAGCTCTACGCCGTCCGAGTCGATCTCATACGTCCAGTTTTGCGCATTGTACCAGAATACGAAGTCTTCCTCGTCCGCCGGGCTGTAAACGATCGTGCCTTCGGTCGGGAGCGCGGACGTTTGCGCCTGTCCGACTTCTTCCGCTTCGGGCAGGGCTGTCTCCTCGCTCTCAGCAAAGAACGAAGCGCCCTCCTGTCCAAGTGCCGCTTCCGCTTCGGCAAGCTGCTTTGTTACCGTATCCTGAACCAATTCTGTCACTTTTCCGCAGGCAGCCGTTGTCATCAGCAAGAGCGCCGCGAGCACAAGAGGTATCCATTTTTTCATTTGCTCTTCTCCTTTTTTGGGATGATCGCATCTTATCATGGAATGAAACGTTCGTCAAGTCTGAAAAAGCCCCAAATGATGGGAGTTCCTGTGAACCCCTTGTGAATTCGGACGCGCTCTTCTTGCAAAGCGCGCCGATCCTGATTATAATGAAACCATGGAAGCAATCGGAACATTTTTTACGGAACACGTTTTAACGTACGGAACGTTTGCCGCGCTCGGCATCGTTGCTGCGTTTGTTTGCGCGCTTTTGCTCTGCTTTCATCTGAAGCAGAACTGGGTGCGGCAGATTCCGCTGATGCTGTTGTCGCTGATCGGCCTGGTCGTCGGCGCAAAGCTGTTCGGCATGATCTCTTACGAAAGCTATTTACGGAGCGTC
>CACZRW010000164.1 GCA_902783675.1 uncultured Pseudomonadota bacterium
GCTATCTACAGGAGCCTTATCGTGGTCGAAAAGCGTGAGGAACATCCTGTTCTCCTTGATGGCAGTGATGTAGAGCGATGAGAGCAGATAGCCTGCTGCACCTCCGAAGAGGGTCAGCACGAGGTTCTCCAGTATCACCTGATTCAGTAACGTCCGACGCTTGGCACCAAATGCCTTGCGGATGCCCATCTCTGCCAGACGTGACTCCATGCGGTTCGACATCATGCCGCTCAGGTTGATGGCGGGCAGTAGCAAGAACAGCAGCATGATCACAACAAACGGAATGAAGTTGAGGAGCATGGTCTGCGTCGAGGCATCGTTCACCTCATTCGAGTCGAAGTTCAGCGTCTTCCTCCAATGCGGTCTCACCTGCATATACCACGACCATTTATGCTCCGACGTGCTGTTCAACATGGAGAGATATTTCACGCGGTATGGTTCCAGCTCCTTCATCAGCATCTCACGGGTACAACCCTTCTTCAGCAGCACACGCGCCTCCAAGCCCCCAGCATAGCTCACCATATCATATCCTCGGAAGGTCTCCCGCGAGTCACTTACCGTATAGGGCAGATACACGTCGGCAGAGGAGTCCATCAGCAGCGGACTTACCTCCTTCACCACACCCACTACCCGATAGGGGAGGTAGTTGAGCTGTATGGTCTGACCCACCACACCTTCTGACTTCTCGAACAGCTTCTTCGCTAACGCATCGGTGATGACGATGCACTTGTCGGCATGTGTCAGGTTCTCCTCATTGTAGGGCTTGCCCTCCAGGAACTTGAACTCGTAGAGACGGAAGAAGTTGGCATCGGTGAACTTGGGGGTGATGAGTATCTCCTGTTTGCCCAATTCGGAGCAAGCAGTGAGGTTGTACACATAGCTGTTGTTGATGACGGCACTCACCACCTCGGCACATTCCAGATGACTGAACATCTCCTCGAAGGCCATAGGCGAATAACCAGTACAGCCCACGAATCTTGCCCCGACGGAGTCGGTGAAGTTACTGCCCACATAGATGGTTCGGTCTCTGTTCACCTCAGGATAGATGTTCGCCATACGGATGTGCAGCACCAACGCCACAATCATCGCTGAGGCAATAGCGACTGCCGTACCTGCTATGTAGATGGCGGAGAACTGCTTGTCCTCCTTTATCATGGCGAGCGCCTGACGAATATAAATCAATACTTTCATATTACATGATTTGTCTGCCGTCCAAGAATTTGATGATGCGCTTGGTCTGGAGTGCCTGCTGTTCGTTGTGGGTCACCATCACGATGGTGCGTCCGTCCTCCTCGTTCAGTTGCTTGAGCAGTCCGAGGATGTCGGCACCCATCTTCGAGTCGAGGTTACCTGTCGGTTCGTCGGCGAGGATGATTTCAGGGTTGCCGATGATGGCACGGGCAATGGCAACACGCTGGCACTGACCACCCGAGAGTTGCACGGGCGTGTGTTTCATGCGGTGGGAGAGTCCCACACGCTCGATGACCTCTTTGGCACGCTTCATGCGTTCGTTGTAGCCGACGCCCCGATAGAGGAGTGGCAACTGCACGTTGTCGAGCACGTTGAGCGAACTGATGAGGTGGAACGACTGGAACACGAAGCCCAGCGTCTTGTTGCGGAACTCTGCCAAGCGGTTGTCGCTCAATGTCGGGTCAATCTTTGTGCCACACAGTTCCACCGTGCCGCTGGTAGGTTCGTCGAGCAGTCCCATGATGTTGAGCAAGGTCGATTTGCCGCAGCCCGATGGTCCCATGATGCTCAGGAACTCGCCTTTCTGTACGTCGATGTTTACGTTCTCCAATGCCTGAGTTTCAATCTCCTCAGTGCGATAGATTTTGTTGACTTCTGTCAATTTGATAATTGTTTCCATAATGTAAATTAAAGACCCTCTCTGTCCTTCGGACATCTCCCCCATAATGGGGAGAGCCATCCAGTCAGTTTTTGCCGAGGGATTTTGTTAAGTTTATAATTCTTTTTTGTTATTCTCTATTCTCTAAGACCCCGCATGGTCTCCCTCCCC
>CACZRW010000165.1 GCA_902783675.1 uncultured Pseudomonadota bacterium
ACAGCGGGTTCTTTTTCCCTCACAAGGACGTGAACGACTACCTGGTTGCGAGCAAGGGCCTGCGGCAGGCGGCTTCCCCTGTTGTCACGGGAGTGGATGATGAAAAAAAAAAGCCCGCACCGGAGGTGAACGATAGCCGTCGGCGCCGTGGGCGCAAGTCACAGATAACTTTTTAACCATTTTAATTCAATTCGTTATGCCACCGAAAAAAGTAATTCCCAGGAAACCTGCCGAGACGAAGAGTCAGTCTCCCGCCCAGGAACCCGCCGTACAGGCTCCGCAGCAGGCGCAGGGCCGCAGCGCCGCGACTCGCGACGCGGAGGCCCGCCAGAAGGTCCTCGCGGCCATGCACCCCGAAGCCGCCTCTTGGCTGAAGGACAACCTCGGCCTTGACGTGAACAATCCCCGTCAGGTCGACACCAGCACGCTCTATGACATCCATCAGGGCAAGGTCACGAAGCCCCTGGACATCGTCGTCACTCCCCTTGCTTACGACCGGTCCGCGAAGAAGGCGGTCGAGATGCCGAAGATCAAGGTGAACACCAGTATCCGTCTTGCTTTCCCGCGCAAAGACGGGAAATGGGTGCCGATCGGTAAGGAGGGGCGCGTCGGGTTCACGAACATCCCGCCGCTTCCGCTTCTCGAGAAGGCCGAAGGCTTCGAGACGCCCCGCGAGGCGCCGAAGGCGACCGTGGACGGCGAGAAACAGAAGGGACCGGAGTTCACCGAGTCCCAGCTCATGGCCCTCGAGGGCGTGGGCGTCAGCCGCGACCGCCTCTACGGCGGCCTGAACGCGGTCTCCCGCGAGGAGAAGGAGGACATGGCCGCTGGACGGGCTTTTCCTGTCTATGGCGCCGTGAACACCGGCGTCGGCCTGGTCCGCGTATCCGGCGAGGCGAAGCTGTCCACCGATGCCGACGGCAAGGCCGTGGCTCGGTTCCAGTCCGCCTACCCCGAGGATATCACCAAGTCTACGGTCATCGACCTTGAGACGGCGCGTCACCAGGAGGTGTTCGCCAAGGATTCGAAGACGGACAAGGTGGTCCGCACGGTCGTCGATCTCGACTTTTATCGCCGCGACTCGAAGGGCAAGGTGATCACGGATGTGAACAACCGTCCGCTGCTTTCCACTGCCGGCGAGAACCTCGTCAACTACGGCATGGCTATGGAGCCCGTGAAGGGCTATGTGCATTTCCGCAGCTATGACGCGAAGAAGAAGAGCTGGGAGGACCGCCGCGAGGCCCGCGACTACCAGGTGACCGTCGTGAACGGGAACCTGCATTTCACGGAGATGCGCCAGGTGCCCGACCTCAACCCCGACGGCACGAAGGCCACCTACAAGATGAAGGACGGCCAGACCGTCGAGCTGACTCATCCCGAGGTCTACAGTTCCCGCGTGAAGGACGGAAAGGTGTATCTCGACGGCAACGACTCCAAGCCGCACGACTTCGCGTCGAAGCAGGACGAGGAGAATTTCCTCCGCGGCAAGCCCGCCGTCGTGAAGGGCGTCACCGGACACGACTACAAGGCGAACAAGGATGTCGTCTATGATGCCGTGGTGGTGTCCGACAACCGCAGCGCCGGCTTCGCGAAGGCCTTCACGCCTTCCACGTCCAAGGCTCTCATGGAGAAGATGAAGCCCAAGCAGGCCACCCGCCGCAAGCAGACCTTCGGCCTGGGCCTTTGATGTTGTTTCCGGGTGCGGGGAGGGCTCGACCCTCCCCCGCCCTGTACTTTTTTATTGCGAAACCTTAATCCTTTTCAGATATGTGGAGGTCACGTCTCAGGAATTTGCTCGCTTTTGCCACCGTGGCGATCGTCATCCTCGCGCCTGCGTTTTCTTTTCCCGTCCTTGTCGGCCTTGTGGCCGTCGATGTCGTTTCCCGCGCCCGTCTGCGCGACGAGATGCGGCGGGGGTCACGGGATGTCGCCGAGGGCGAAGGTGAAAACCCGCGCCAGCGTCGGCGCGAGCGGCGTCGCGAGCAGGAGCGTGTCCTCCAGGCCCGGAGGGACCGTGCCGTCGAGTATGACGAGCGGCGGGGATGGGACGTCAACCAGCTTCCCTTCGACATGAAGGCGACGAGGCTGTCCTCCCCCTCTATGGGAGCCGTTTCCCGGTTCGAGTGCGCAGGCATCCCGGGACTCGTGCATGCCCGCGCTCAAGGAAAGGACGTGGAGTATTCCTTCGTGCTGGATGACGCCGGCAAAGCCGAGGCCGTCCAGAGGGAGGCGAAGATGCACAACGGAGCGGCAAGGGTGGAACGCGACGGCGATTCCTTCGTCGTGAAGGCGTACAACGCCGCGACGATCAACGACCTGGCGAAGAAGGCGTTCCCTCCGTCCCGTCATGAGGTCCAGCGCGAGTTCGTCCACACGAGACAGTATGTCGTGAGCGGCCAGAGGAGCTATGCAGATGCCTTGAAGGAGCTGCGGAACAACCACGACCTCTATTCTCCCGTGAACTCCTTCACTTCGGTGGCGGACACCGTGGACGGGGTGCGCCGGGTCTCCTCCAACGGCGGGCCTTTCTCCCCCGGCCTTCTGCGTCCGGGCGAGTGGGTGGTGACGGAGGAGGAGGTCTCCCGCTATGCGGGACAGGTCGAGGTGCCTGGCAATGTTCGCATTGACGAGGATATCATCGAGTGCGCGAGGGACCGTTTCGTCGCGGACGACGCTTCCCGCGTCGCCCTTTCGGATACCGAGAGGGTTCGCATGTCGGACGGCACGCCCGAGAATGTGGGCAGGTATGTGCGGATGGATGACGGTTCGAGCCTCCGCCTGTATTCGCAGGACGATCCGGCCATCTCGTCCCTGCATGCGTATCTCGTCTGCGAGGACGTGGACTCCATGGCCGAGGTGCTCAACCAGGACGGTATCCCGAAGGGTTCGTATCTCGTGCTGGACAGCGAGGCTCCGGCGAAGGACGGGCGTTTCGTCATCGAGCTCGACATGGACGACGAGGTGCGTTCGCTGCTCGCCGTCCAGGGTGACGCCTCTCCCGCGTTCGCGGCCCGCTGTGAGTCCATGGGCGTCACGAAGGAGACGCTGGAGGCGTCCCTTCTGATGGATGCGGTGAGCCGCAGGGGGTATTCCGAGGTGAGGCTCAGGGACTCCGTCGCGTTCGACAAGGTGAGGGTGAACGGCGTTCCCGTGAACGACCTCGCCGAGCGGCTGGGTGACGAACGCCTGCCCGCCCTGGACCGCAAGGCGGCCGCCGACTGGATCCGCGACGCGGCGCTCATCCAGTCCGTCAACATCACCATCGACGCCAAGAAGGCGGAGATGCGCATCACCTCGTGCGTGGGTGATGTACAGAAGGTGGAGACGCGAAAGATGACCGACAAGGAGATCCGTGACTTCTCGCGTCGCGGGGAGATCTCCAAGGCGGAGATGAAGGACCTGCTCATGCAGGTCCATCCGGATTTCTTCCGGAGTTACTCGCACGGCGGGAAATCCGTCTTCGAG
>CACZRW010000166.1 GCA_902783675.1 uncultured Pseudomonadota bacterium
AACACAGAAGGAGAAGAAATACGATGAGACCCATTTATGACTGCTTTTCCGAGGAATACAAATCTCCATTCGGAGCTCTACAGCGCGGAGAGGAATGCCGCTTTACGATACGCTTCCCGGAGGACACGATGATCGATGAGCCGATGCTCGTGGTGTTCCGTCCGGGCTACAAGGAAAGGTTCATAAAGCTGGAGGACGCGGGCACGGAGAACGGTATCAGGAGCTATTCCTGCTTATACGCGCCGAACGATACGGGGCTGCACCATTATTATTTCTCGCTGCTCATAAACCGCGGCCGTCACTATATCAAGAAGAACGGCGCCAGCGAGGGCGTCATTGACAATGGCGACCTGTTCCAGCTTACTGTCTTTGAAGCGGGAATGACCACCCCGGACTGGCTCAAGGGCGGCATTATGTATCAGATCTTCCCCGACAGATTTGCCAAAAGCGGAGCTGTGCATGAAAACATACCTTATGACAGGAAAATACACACCGACTGGAACGATATGCCGGACTGGAGACCCGACAGCCGCGGCAATATTACGAATAACGACTACTTCGGCGGCGACCTGAAGGGCATCGAACGGAAGCTCGATTATCTCGCGGGTCTTGGCGTTACCGTGATATATCTGAACCCCATATTCGAGTCACATGAAAACCACAGATACTGCACCGCGGACTATTCCAGGATCGACCCGCTGCTCGGCACCGAGGAGGATTTCGTAAGCCTGTGCGCGGCAGCGAAGGAAAAGGGTATAAAGATAATCCTCGACGGCGTGTTCTCGCATACGGGAGCTGATTCGATATACTTTAACAAGACCGGCCGCTACGGTAACGATACCGGCGCGTTCCGTGACCCGGAAAGCCCTTACAGAGAGTGGTACAGCTTCTCGCACTATCCCGATGTATACGAGTCGTGGTGGGGTATAACCACGCTGCCTAACGTGAACGAGAACAATCCCTCTTACACGGAGTACATCTGCGGCGAGGGTGGCATATTGCAGAAATGGATAGACCTCGGAGCAGCCGGCTGGCGTCTCGATGTCGCCGACGAGCTTCCCGACGAGTTCATTGACAACCTGAACAAGTCCGTAAAGTCGAAGGGCGAGGACAAGGTGATATACGGAGAGGTCTGGGAGGACGCTACAAACAAGGAGAGCTACGGCGTAAGGAGACGTTACCTTATCGGCGGTCAGCTCGACAGCGTAATGAATTATCCGTTTAAGGAGGCTGTCCTGAACTACATCAAGGGCGGCGACCCGAGAATTCTTGTTGACGGCGTTATGACGATAGTTGAGCACTATCCAAAGCCCTCTGTGGACATTCTTATGAACTTCCTTTCCACTCACGATACCGAGCGCGCCATAACAAGGCTGGCGGGCGACGATGTGGGCTGGAACGGCAGGGAATGGCAGTCGCAGCATGAGCTTACTTATGAGCAGTATGCCTACGGTATAGTACTGATGAAATGCGCTATGGTGCTGCAGTTCTTCCTGCCCGGCATACCG
This sequence comes from uncultured Pseudomonadota bacterium, assembly GCA_902783675.1. Classification (GTDB taxonomy): domain Bacteria; phylum Pseudomonadota; class Alphaproteobacteria; order CACZRW01; family CACZRW01; genus CACZRW01. Next base: position 1,509 of record CACZRW010000166.1, read on the forward strand.
TCGATATACTACGGTGATGAAGCGGGCAAGGAGGGCTATAAGGATCCGTTCAACCGCGGCACCTATCCTTGGGGAGCCGAGAACGACGATCTTATCGAGTTCACCCGCGAGCTCGGCAGGATAAGACGCGCAAATCGTGTGTTTGAAAAGGGCACGATACGTTTCGCGGACGTGACCGGGGAATACGCGGTGTTCGAGCGCGAGGACAAGTCTATCGGCGAAAAGGCGGTCATAATACTCAACCGCTCAAAGAAAAAGCTCTCGAAGTCCGCAGCGGAGCTTACGGCAGGCGCCTCCTCATATTCTGTGATCCGCGGCTCCTGCGAAAACGGCATGATAAACACCGAGCCGTTCGGATATTCCGTGATAATAATAAAGATATAAGTCGTATTACGGCGGTCGGCGGCAGCCCGGCCGCTTTTTTGTCGCCTATGACAATTATTACCAAAAAAATTTGCTTTTCCTATTGAAAAAAAAGTAAAAATCTGTTATAATAATAATGTTAATTTTGGAGAGCGGGCTTTTAGAGAACGTTCTCCGTAAGAAACTGAAAGGAAGAAAACGATATGGGCAAATTAAACAAGAAGAATGTGGAAGACCTTAATGTAAAGGGCAGAAAGGTACTCGT
>CACZRW010000167.1 GCA_902783675.1 uncultured Pseudomonadota bacterium
AAAGTAAAGGTAACTGAATCTTCACCTACAATCTCTTTCCAATAGCTTGACAACTCAATGTATGGATAATCATAATCGTCGACACCAAACTGGAAATGAAGTTTACCATCTGTGGTAGTAAGAAGATTATCAACCTTATCAACAAATGTTATTGTATTCCCATTTGAGGATGAACTATAACTTAGATACAGATGATCCTGGTCTACATTCATATCTGGGATATAGAAGCAATTATCCCTTAGTATTCTTGTAGAGAATAAGGTTGTATTTAATTTTCCTTGAAGAACTTTGAATTCTTGTGGTTCATAGGCATATAATGTCTCTGTTCCGTCACTGCTATATCTATATGTATCATCTTTGATATTCGTTGTCGGTTCTAATGAATACACGGGTTCTGAATAGCTGGATGAATATACACCAAGTTCCACATTAGGATTTCCTAAATAACGATTTATATAAATGTGATTTTGCTGCTGCCAATCTTTATAATATTGAGTGGTAACCTGTTGGAACTTCAAAAGGTTTTCGTCCGTTATATTTCCATTTATACAAATAATATCTTCTGGATCTGTACTATCTGGAGTAAAGTATTCAGGAGAACTGTATATAGGATGTCCATATTCATCCTCCCCGGTCTTAAAATACCTATCTAAATACTCACGCATGATAGCTCTTGTATTATTTGGATAATCAACAACATCTTTGCAATACGTTAAAAGTTCGTCCATTGGTGGTGTATATGTTAATGTGATCGTGGTAGTAGCAGCTTTATACCAATGCATTTGATAAGCTAAGAATGAAAACAGTCTTGCAGCATTTTTTCTTTGTGTAACAGTTGGTGAATAATATTCAAGTGCTTGTTTGTCAAAATTAAAAGATATCATATCTCCTAGTGCAGACATAAGTTTAACAAGAACGATACCTGGATCCCCTTCTTCTCTACTTGTCCATGTTGCAGATAGTGAAGATATAGCATCTGTTAAATCTGATCTTATAGATTTATAGTCTCTACTTGTGTATCTTAAAATATTATTCGGCATAGAAATCACCTTCCTCCAAATGAACCGTTGTTTCTTCATCACGGTTTGTTCTTGTTATTGTATAGTGGATTGTTATATCATAAGCGTTTCTTAATCCACTTGTGCTTTCTTTTATCTCTACATTATCTTCTGTGATTGTTACACGTTTTTCAAATGTGGTTATAGCTTCAACTATTTCTGCCTTAATTGCGGCTTCCAATGTTCCAGAATATTGTTCAAACAACATCTCATATAATCTTGATCCATAATTAGGATCCCCTAATAATTCACATTTTGCGGAAGTTAAAATTAAAGCTATACATCTATTTATTGATGTGGTTGTATTATCAAGATTGGTGCTACCACTTACCAAATCAAAAGTTTGAGGGTATCTTATTGAATTTGTAAATATCATTCCAGAAGACACTCCCTTCTATCAGCTACTAAATTGTTTCAAAATAAATGTATCTTCTTCATCTGTATATTCGTAACCAAGCCATCCAAGAACAACAGGACTATCGGCACTTCCATTGAAGAATCCAACTAGAACAACCTGATTGACTTCTGGTACATTTATTTCACCCATTGGATATGATACTTCTGCCCATGGTAGATCTTCATCTTTAACCCAATATTTATCTTGCAGGTGAGATGGCATTATTGTTTTATTCATGGGTCCATGAATTTCTGGTATTCTTATTCTGATTCTATTAAATCCGGCAGGATCTTCTGTATCAATGACAATTCCTTTACAGAAACCAGACATTTTAGAAATACTCATTATAATATCCTCCGTTATTTAGAATAGTCATTTTGCATAGCATTTTCATTAGCTTTTGCCTTACTAGCATCACCACTAACTGCATAAAATGGAGTAGTTGCAACGGCATCCGAATCTTTAAACATCTGAAACGTGGTTGTAAAACCTGACTCAGAAAGATTATCCTCTATGTCAGTTATTATATAATCTCCTGTTAAAGCTGGATGTGGTATTCCGTTTACATGAACATTAACATGAATTTTATCCATTAGTTGATTGCAACTTGTTTGTCCAATTATTTCCATAGATGCGTTATGTGGGAAGTTAAATATTTTTGAAAGTGTTGAGCTTGTTAAAAATGCAGATGTGTCAAATCCAGATGGGGTGTTGAACACATTTGTATTGAATGCTTGAATTTTTGAAACAGACAAACTTCCACCAACATTTTGACCACCGGCATCTATAGAAGAACGTGTATTATCTACAGCACCCACATTTGCAAAAGCATATGTATAATCTGCATTTATATTAAAGTTTAACACATCACTATTTAAGAAGTCATTACCAAAATCATAATTAAATATAGAACCAGACTGTCTTCCGGATTCAGGAACATAATAAAATGTTCCATTTTTTCCACCACCGTTCATAACATTATCAAAGTATGCTACGAACTTTTCTTTTGGTAATGCACCTGCTTGTGATGATAATCCGTGAGTTATTAAAGTTTGATATGCTGTTCTGTTGGACACACGGGTTCCAAAATTAACAACTCCACCAACAAACTGAGAACCATCATTATTTGTTTTTCCAAATATAACATCGTGTATGGTTGTATTCCCTTTTGGCAAGGTATCGTAAGATCTTACTTCTAATGATAGATCTGTTCCATCTATTTCTGTTCTATAATCCTTGAAGAATTCTGGTATTGTTCTATCTTCAAGGTTTACTCCATTTATTAGATCTTTCATAATATCGCTAGGTTTTTTTATTCCACCATCATTTATAAGTTTAGTAAGATAGGAAGTTATATTTGTTTCTGGTGAGGTACACTCAACTGCTTGTGCAATTCCTGTTATTGTATATTGTAAATAACCACTGCTTAAATTTTCAACATATTTGGTGAAAATACCAACATAAGATTGATTTTGCCAAACAACAGAACCTCCTGGTGTAGCATATCCATATCTATATTGAACAGGTTTATTTGAATTTGTAAGAAGTAGTTGATGCATAAGTATGGCTTCACTATCCCCAAAATTTCCAGGTGGATATGTAATTGTTAGTGAAAATGAACACGCCTTTTTAACACTTCGTTTTTGATTAAAACTTAAAAAGTATCTAGGAGTTGGATATGTGTCAATATGATTGCCATCTGCGAATTGAAAATCCATAATAGGTGTTACAACTCCATGACCTAATATAGCATTCAATATGTATCAACTCCTTTTATATTTTTATACTCTCTCACACAAAGGACCATTCCATTGCATAAGTGAATTAAAATTAGGTATTCTTAACACTTCACCGGGTGTAACAATAAATGGGTCTATTAAGTTATTTCCCATTGCTATTATCCAAGCAAAATCTGCATTACCATAATATTTATTAGCTATAATATCAAGTCTGTTTTCTTCCTCTTTTAGAACTTCATGATACAAGTCTTCA
>CACZRW010000168.1 GCA_902783675.1 uncultured Pseudomonadota bacterium
GAGGACTGTTTGAGCGACTGGCGCCCTGACGGACAGGCCCCGCACAAAAACCAATACACTCTACAGTATATTCTCTACAGTATGTTCTCTCCGGCGACTCTCGCTGTCTGATCGGCGGGCAGGCCCAGGAATGTCAGCACTGATGCCGCGATATCCGCAAATGTCGGTCTCGTGCCGAGATTACCGCCCTTCGTGCCCTTTGCGGGTGCGAAATCCGGCCCGCAGCAGATAAGCGGCACATATTCCCTTGTATGGTCGGTCGTTTTGAGATACCCGGGATCGCATCCGTGATCAGCCGTGATCATCAGTATATCATCCTCGCGAAGCTTGGCGACTATCTGCGCAAGTTTCTCGTCAAAGAATGCCACCGCTTTCGCATAGCCGTCTATATCGCGTCTGTGTCCGTACAGCATATCGTAATCCACGAGATTGACGAACAGCAGACCGTTGAAATCACGGTCCATGTATTCGAGAGTCTTTTCGATACCGTCCTCGTTTCCCGTGGTATACGTGTATTCCGTAAGCCCTTTTCCGGCAAAAATGTCGTGGATCTTTCCTATTCCTATAACATCCTTTTTATTGTCCTTCAGGACATCGAGCATCGTATCCTTAGGCGGCTCGAGTGAAAAATCATGCCTTCTGGGCGTTCTCGTATAGTTTCCGCTCTCTCCGACAAAGGGCCTCGCTATGACCCTTCCTACCCCGTGTTTTCCCGTAAGGAGCGCTCTGGCAGTCCTGCAGATGTCATAGAGTTCCTCGCACGGCACAACATCCTCATGCGCCGCTATCTGAAAAACGGAATCAGCCGATGTATATACGATAAGATCTCCGGTCCTTACATGCTCATCACCGTAGTCATTGATGACTTTCGTGCCCGAATACGGCAGGTTGCACAGTACTTTTCTGCCGACCTTCTCCTCAAAAGCGCTTATAACCTCGGGCGGAAAACCCTGAGGATATGTAGGAAGAGGCTCGGGTGATATGAGGCCCGCGATCTCCCAGTGTCCGATCGTCGTGTCCTTGCCCATGGACTTCTCACGAAGCCTTGCATACGTTCCCGTAGCAACCGTCCCTGCCTCGGGAAGCTCTCTTGCGCACTCGATCCCGTCGATCGACAACAGTCCCATCTTCGCAAGGTTTTCAGCCTTGAAGTATTCGCTTTTCGTACAGGATCTTAAGGTATTTGTCCCTTCATCGCCAAATGCGGCGGCATCGGGCTCCTCTCCTATGCCGAAACTGTCCATGACTATCAGTATCGCTCTTTTTGCCATATCCATCATCCTCCCGTTATCGGAACCAAATGACATTAACCGATTTATTGTATCACAGCTGTGCCCCGCTTGTTAATAAAAAGGTAGATAAAAGCCCGAAAAAATGCCTGTATCTGTCACAATAACAGGCATAACTGATGTCCGGAAATTGTCCGAAATCCACACAAAATTAGATCAATTATCGGAATTTCACATAATTTGCGTGTTTTATCCACATTTTTCCCCCTGCCGCCAAATATCCGTTCGATTAAACAGATTATGTAAAATTCTCATTTTGAAAAAGTCGCTTATTTACGGGTTTTGTTGCACGTGTTATTCTTATTATTATATTTATTATATTATCTTTTAATTATTGTTACTTATGTGGATAATCGTAAATTTGTTGTTAATATATCTTTTATAACGACAGATTTCTTATATGAGGCTCCACACTATACGCACGTTTTTTATATAATTATCTGACAATTCCTTGTGTTATACATTCCCCTGCACCCTTTTTGACGGCAAAAAGAAAGGCTGCGGAACATGTCCGCAGCCTTAAAAACTTCGTATTTTCGCCTGTATCGCGTTTTCTTATACGTCCTTGATGGAGAATGACATTCTGCCCATCTTGTCCTTGCCGAGGCACTTGACGGTAACCACGTCGCCGAGTGTCAGTACATCCTCGACATGATTGATCCTCTCCTTGGCGATCTTGGAGATATGAACCATACCTTCCTTGCCGGGAGCGAATTCCACGAATGCACCGAATTCCTTGATCGATACGACTCTTCCGGTGAAGATCTGTCCGGCTTCGAACTCGGTCGTGATGATCTTGATCATCTCGATCGCCTTGTCCATGCCTTCCTGATCCGTTCCGCATACGCTTACGGCACCGTCATCCGTGATGTCGATCTTCACGCCGCATCTCTCGATGATCGC
>CACZRW010000169.1 GCA_902783675.1 uncultured Pseudomonadota bacterium
ATCTTCGTATCTCCATATCGTGTGTCAGAAATGATATTTAGGAAAAAGTTCTGCGGACAGTATATCATTTCGGGAATCGAATAACAAGTGCGGCGCAGGAACAGGGATCGGGAGAGAAAAAAGCACAAGCGATTGAAAAGCTAAATGGACTATGATATACTGACGGCGATTTTGAAAAGGCGACAGGAGGGAATCATGACTGCCTGGGAATACTACAAGAGACTGCTTCCGGAGACGGAACGCGAGTTTTTCCAATACATGCCCACGATCAATGAACTGGTGGATTTTGCCGTCCGGAATTTTCCGGACGATATCGCGATCGACGGGAAGGACGGCCCCGTCACTTACCGGGAAATGGCGGATCATATCGCCGGTCTACGAGGCTTTCTGAAGGAGATGGGCGTACAGCCGGGAGACAAGACGGGTATCCAGCTTCCGAACTCCAGACTCGCGGCGGAGATGATCCTTGCCGCCATGACGTACGGCGCCGTGATCGTACCCGTTCCCATGACGATGGACGGGGAGGAGCTGAAGGGAAATCTTTCCAAGATGGATATCACGCTCTTCGTATACGCCGATATGCTGGAGGGCAGGATCCGGGCGATGGAACTGCCGGAAAGCGTCAAAACGGTCCGCGCAGGTGAGGTCTCGCCGAAAGATCCGGTTCCCGGATCGGAGAACGGAAAGAACACTCCGGCCGCGATCTTTTTCACGGGAGGAACGACCGGAAAGTCGAAGGGAGCCATGCTTTCCCACGGCGCTCTGATGCGCGGCGCGCTGAACGGCGTCTATGCGCCAGGAGAGGCGCTCCGTCAGCGGTATCTCGCGCTGATCCCGTTCAGCCATGTATTCGGCGTAGTCCGGAACCTTCTGTCCTGTTTCTATACCGGTTCCATGCTCTATACCGTGGAAGATATGAAAACGGTCGTTTCCGTTCTTCCGGCCGCTAAACCGACGCTCATGGTTCTGGTGCCGGCGCTTGCCGACATGCTCGCGGGACTTGCGAAGATGCGCGGAATGGAGGCGCTCGGCGGAAAGCTCCGGGTCATCATCGCGGGCGGCGCGCATGTGCCTTAAGGGGTCATCATGCGGTGGAAGGAACTCGGCGTCATCTGCTGTCCGGGGTACGGAATGACGGAGACCGCGAATCTCGTTTCCGGAAACGGAGATCCCTGGGACTATCCGGCATCCGTCGGTATGCCGTATCCGGAGCAGGAAGTGAAGATTGTCGACGGCGAGATCTGGGTCAGAGGCGATCATCTCATGCTCGGATACTACAACGATCCGGAGGAAACGGAGAAGATCTTTACGCCGGACGGCTGGCTGAAAACCGGCGATCTCGGAAAGATCGACGAAAACGGGCTTCTGTATATCACCGGAAGGAGCAAGAACATCATCGTGCTGCCGAGCGGCGAGAACATCTCGCCGGAGGAGCTTGAGACAGCGCTCGGAAAGATCCCGCTGATCAAGGATGCGCTCGTACGGGAAGCCAAGATCGGCGGCAGAACGGTTCTTGAAGCGGAGGTGTTCCCGAACGGTCCGGTACTTGCCGCGATGCATATCGAGAACGCCGAGGCCGCGATCAGGGGCGCGGTGGAGAAACTGAACGCCTCGCTTCCCCCATACAAGGTGATCCAGAACCTGATCGTCCGCAAGGAAGACTTCAAGCGGAGCGCAAGCATGAAGATCATCCGGAACTGACGCTACTATTCTTTAATGTTACAAAACGCTTTCCGCAGGCAGCAGCATGCCGTGCGGAAAGCGTCTTTCTTTTCTGCTGTGAGCATTATTTGTCTGTATCGATGAGAAACTCCAGTACCTGCTCCCGGCTTTTCAGAGCGGTTCCCGCGCCGACCGCGGTGGTACAGATCGCGCCGCAGGCGTTGGCAAAACGCAGCGCGTCCGCGTCTGATGCTCCGCGGAGGATCTCCGAAGCAAAGCCCGCCACAAAATTGTCTCCTGCGCCGGTCGCGTCGACGGCAGAAATCTTGCAGGCGGGAAGACGGATCGAAACCTTGGCGCTTTTCAGGAGACATCCTTTCGCGCCGAGTTTGACGATCACACTTCTGACCCCGTGAGAAAGAAACGCATCGGCCATTTCTTCCGGTTCTTCCTTTCCGGAAAAATACCTTGCTTCGTCTTCGTTCGGAGTGATGTAATCGATCAGCGGAAGCGAATCTTTGATATCTTCCAGCGTCAGAAAGCGGAAGTTCGGCAGTTTGGTATCCGCAATTACGGTCTGTCCCGAGGCTTTCGCCGCGGAGAGGACGGAAAAAATGATTTCCGGATTATCAAACGGCGCCCGGAACAGGGAACCGAGGATCAGCGCTTTTGCGCCGGTGAACCGCTCGGGATACCGGTCGGGACGGAAATTATGCCGGTGTGCGCCGTTGGTGATGGATTTCCGCGTACCGTCCTCATTGACGAACATGGTCGTGACAGGCGTCGGGCGGTCTATAGAGCGCAGGATCCGGCTGCAGTCGACACCGGAACGTTTCAGTTCGCCGGCGACCAAATCTCCCGCGGCGTCCTCGCCGAGGGAGCAGAGGATCCCGGTCCTGAGGCCGAGCTTCGCCGCCGCGACAGATTCGTTGACGGCTTCGCCGCCCGCGTTCAGGGAACCGGAAACAGCCCGGTATCCGGACGCGGATACGGGATTCGGATCAAATCCCTTGATGATGGAATCCACGAGCGCCATTCCGGCGCAGATCACGTCCAGCTGATATTCCATACTAGAATTCCTCCTGATCATCGGACGGCAGGCCGCCGTCCGATGCTGTTTTGCAGTATGAGTCTTTCAGACGGTCATACAGCTCCGTACACCGGGAGAACAGTTCCTCCGGCCGGGAAGAAAGGACAGAGACCAGCCTCGCACACTCTTTTGATGCGGCCTCGTGCTGCTCTTTTGTGATGTCTCCCAT
>CACZRW010000170.1 GCA_902783675.1 uncultured Pseudomonadota bacterium
ATGAAGACAGCAAGAATAATGAATTCCCAGAACTTCCGTTTCCCGACCGCGTAATAAAACCGTCGGGGATTCAGCATCTTGAACATATCGGTTCCTCTCTCCCTAAAAACATGCTGCAGGTTCCCGTAAATACTGTGGTAGAAAAAAAAACAGCCAATGAACCCGCTAATACCCAAATGTGTATCTCGGGATGCACTGACTCATCTTCTCCTCGCATCCAAAGTATTCAACTGCAGAAAGTATAGCACATGCCTATACTGAAAACAAGCAATTTGCATGAGAGTCTGTGATTTTTATATATTGTTACTGGTTTTTGATGTATCTTTTTGTGCAATTATCACATTCCATGCGATCCATTGTTTTGAGCGCTTGCAATCCGGTTTCTTTATGTGTATAATAAGTACGTGCATGGAGCGAAGGAGACAGCACATAACTGTAGCGGTACAGTTATGTGCTTTTCTTTTTCCCGTTTATTAACGATACGGAGGTACAGCAGCAATGAAAAAACCTATTCTTTACGCGCACCGCGGCTTTTCCGGTCTGTATCCTGAAAACAGCCCTCTGGCTTTCCGGATGGCTGTCGAAAAGACAGATGCGGACGGTATTGAGAGTGATGTACACATCTCAAAGGACGGTGAACTCGTCATTTTCCATGATGCCACTGTAGAACGCACCTCGAACGGAACCGGCTTTATCAAGGACTATACATATGAAGAGCTTCTGCAGCTGGATATCGGTTCCTGGAAGTCTCCGGAATTTGCCGGACAGCATATCTGGACACTCGCACAGCTGCTGGATTTCTGCCGGGAGACCGGCATGCTGCTGAACCTGGAACTTAAGAATTACGAAGTGTTCTATGAAGGACTGGAGCAGCGGGTCATCGATGAAATCACTGCGCGGAAAATGGAGGAACAGGTATGCGTGTCTTCCTTCAACCATATTTCCATGCAGGAATTCAAAAAGCTGAACGGCGATATCGAGACGGGTCTGCTCTACGACAAGCCCTATCTGGACATGGAAGCCTACATCAGCCGTTCCAACGCAGACAACATGCACCCGCGGTACATGCTCATGCAGTACCAGCCTGAACTGATGCAGCTGTATCATGGCCATGGAATGAAGGTAAATGTATGGACCGTAGATGAACCGGAGGATATCCGGGACATGGTGCGGCGCGGCGTGGACGCCATCATTTCCAACAGAGCAGACGTACTGTGCAGCACGGTTGCAGAGATGCTTTCTGGAGAGGAGAAAAAATAATGTATGATGTAGTAATTATCGGAGCCGGTGTGTCCGGTGCCGCCGTTGCCCGGGAGCTCTCCCGCTATCAGCTGAGCGTTGCCGTCCTGGAAAAGGAAGAGGATGTCTGCACCGGTACCTCCAAAGCCAACAGCGCCATCGTGCATGCGGGCTACGATGCCGAAAACGGCACCCTGAAAGCGAAACTCAACGTGCGCGGAAACGCCATGATGGACGACCTGTGCCGTGACCTGGATATTCCCTTCATGCGGAACGGATCCCTGGTCGTCTGTATCGACGAAGACCACCGGGACGGTCTGGATGAACTGCTTCAGCGAGGCATCCGCAATGGCGTGGAAGGCCTCCGGATTCTGGAGAAGGATGAGGTTCTCGCCATGGAGCCGAATCTCACCCCTGAAACTGTCGCTGCTCTCTATGCGCCGAGCGCCGGCATCGTCTGCCCCTTTGAGCTCACGATCGCTCTCTCGGAAAATGCCGCAGAGAACGGCGTGGAGTTCTTTTTTAATAAAGAAGTGACCGGAATTGCCCGCCAGGATGACGGAACCTGGACGATTGAAACGCCGGACGGGAATTATGCGGCCCGGTACATCATCAACGCTGCCGGCGTATATGCGGATCAGATCCACAACATGGTCAGCAGCCGCAAGATCGTCATCACGCCCAGAAGAGGCGAATACTGCCTTCTGGACCACGATGCCCGGGGCCATGTGCACCACACGGTTTTCCCGCAGCCGACAAAATACGGCAAGGGCATCCTGATTTCTCCCACGATTCACGGAAACCTGATCGTAGGGCCCACCGCGACGGATACACCTGAGAAAGACGGCACGCACACAACTGCGGCAGGACTGGCGGATGTCATCGCAAAGGCATCCCATCATGTAGTCAACCTTCCGATGAACAAGGTCATCACCTCCTTCGCAGGCCTGCGTGCCCATGAGGAATACGGCGATTTCCTGATCGGAGAGGTGGAGGACGCGCCCGGCTTCATCGACGTGGCCGGCATCGAATCCCCCGGTCTTTCCGCCAGCCCCGCCATCGGCGAGATGGTGCGGGACATCGTCTGCGGTCTGATCCATCCTGCTGAAAAAGCAGAGTGGAAGGGCACCCGGAAAGGTCTTCTGAAACCTTCGGAGCTCTCCGTAGAAGAACGCAACGCCCTGATTAAAAAGAACCCGGCCTACGGCACCGTCATCTGCCGCTGTGAGACTGTAACGGAAGGCGAGATTATAGAGTCCCTGCACCGGATCATTCCGGCCCGCTCTCTGGATGGCGTCAAGCGCCGCACCCGTGCCGGCATGGGACGCTGCCAGTCCGGCTTCTGTTCTCCGAAAGTCATGGAGATCATCAACCGTGAGCTTGGTCTTCCGTATGAACAGATCACCAAGAGCGGCGGTTCTTCCCAGCTGGTATACGGACGCACAAAGGAGGTAGAGCAATGATCTCTTATGATATCGTCATTATCGGCGGCGGCCCCGCAGGACTGGCCGCAGCAGTCGCAGCCCGCAAAGCCGGCGCAGAGCAGATCCTCATCCTGGAGCGGGACCGTGAGCTGGGAGGCATTCTGAACCAGTGCATCCACAATGGCTTCGGACTCCACACCTTCAAAGAAGAGCTGACCGGTCCGGAATATGCCGACCGCTTTATCCGCCAGGTGGAAGAGCTGCAGATCCCCTGCAAGCTGAACACCATGGTCCTCGACATTACACCGGACCGCGTGGTTCACGCCATGAACCGGGAAGACGGACTCTTTTCCGTACAGGCAGGCGCGGTCATTCTCGCGATGGGCTGCAGGGAACGTCCCCGCGGAGCCCTGAATATTCCCGGATACCGTCCGGCAGGCATCTACTCCGCCGGAACGGCCCAGCGTCTGGTCAACATCGAAGGGTACATGCCCGGCCGTGAGGTCGTCATCCTGGGATCTGGAGACATCGGCCTGATCATGGCCAGAAGAATGACGCTGGAAGGCGCAAAGGTCAAGGTAGTAGCTGAGCTCATGCCCTATTCCGGCGGTCTGAAGAGAAACATCGTCCAGTGCCTGGATGACTTCGGCATTCCGCTGAAGCTCTCCCACACCGTCGTGGACATCGAAGGCCGCGAGCGGGTAGAAGCCGTCACCATCGCCGAAGTAGACGAGCACCGGAAAGTCATTCCGGGCACGGAAGAGCGCTATACATGCGATACGCTGCTTCTCTCCGTCGGCCTGATCCCGGAAAATGAGCTCTCCCGCTCCGCCGGCGTTGAGATGAGCCCGGTTACCAGCGGTCCGCTGGTCAACGAAAGCCTTGAGACCAATATCCCCGGTATTTTCGCCTGCGGCAATGTCCTGCATGTGCATGACCTGGTAGACTATGTTTCCGAGGAAGCGACCCGCGCAGGC
>CACZRW010000171.1 GCA_902783675.1 uncultured Pseudomonadota bacterium
CCTCCTTTATCTGTGAACTGGATTTCTTGCCATTTCGGCACTTTGTTCTTTTCCGGATAATGCATTGATTTCCGGAAAATATGAAACACCGGATTTTTCTATAAGCATATTTTTCGATGCATCATATGTAATAATATGTTCGGAAAGCTTTTCAGCTAAACCGGCCTGCTCTGAAAGCCCCATTTCAGCATCTACAGCATCCAAGGAACTAAAGATTTCTTCTACTTCTTCTTTGGATAGAATATTGCTGTGAGGTACACAAAAAATGTGATTCGTACTTGACGGAAGCAGATAAAGCTCACTTGTGTTGAGCTTCTTTGCTATCTTTGAAAGAATCTCAGGTTCATAAAACATTGCAGCTGCTCCGTTATAAAACAATTCATTGGAAAGAACAAAACAACGAGGAATGTTTACTCCATCAGCTTCAAATAGCGACCCATTCTGATGTTCTGCATCAATAAACTCATTGATAGGCTCCACCAAAACCGGAAACTGCTTTCTGGAGTTTTCAATGGCCATTGAAAAAAGCTCATCTTTGTTTAAATGAATGGAATTGTTCCATCCATTCAAAATGTCATTTGTTACATTGATACAAGATGTATATCTGTTCTCATAGTTTTTCTCTCCAAGAAAAAGCTGTACCACCAGGGAAAAACTTCCCTTATCAATGGAAGGAAAATTTAGAATACGATCCTTTACATCACTTGTATTCAGAACCGAGAGAATTAGTCTTTCGGCTAATTCCCCCTTTGTCATTTCTGCTATCTTCATATCTGCTCCTATTTATCTCCCATGCCCTCTGCGAAAGGATTGGTCGCCTTCCCCTTGCGAAAAGGAATCCTGCTTCATAGCATCAGCAAGTGAGATATCTGTATTCTTATGATTTTCTTTAAAGCGTTCGCTGGAAGCCTTGAAAGCATCTACAACCTGTTCGGAAGTAAGCTTGATAGTCACTTCATCATAGCCACCGGTTCCGTTTGCAACAGATTTCTTACCTGTAAAGGTATAAGCTGTTCCATCAGGGCCATTCTTAAAGAGCTGCAGCTTAACCTTTCCCTCTTCTGCACTCTTTACACGCTCTGCCGGCACAACAATTTCGTAAAAGCTCTCCTTATCCTTTTCAAAAACGGGAACAGAAACTCCATAAAGATCTTTTCCATCCTTAGAAGAAAAAGATCTAGTAAGCTTCTCGGAAATCACAGCTGTAACAAACATATCCTTCACATTGGAATAGCCAACAGCCTCATCCACGTACTTCTTAAGCTCCAGACTTGTAATAACTTTCTCTTCATTGGTGAAGTTACCTGCCTCATCCCTAGCATTAGAACGAAGCGTGATCGTATATGGTTCCTCTGAGTCCTTCTTATTCTTAGGAAAGCCGAAATAGCTCATGCCTTCTTCTCTGTCCGATGCATTATAGCGATCTGCCGGAACGATAAAGCTGTAATAAACCTTATCAATCGGAATGGAGATAGATACAAACTCTCCCTTGTCATTAGAAATATGGGTTCCCCATTCAGATGGAACAGTCATATTCACGAATGCGCTGTTTTTTTCGGCGAACTCTCTTCGCTCCTTATCATAGGCAACCTTAAGATCTTCGCTCTTCCATGTGCGGGTTTCGTTTTCCCATTTTTCTTCATTGGGAGCGTCCTCCGGAACACCTTCAACACGGCGTCCATACTGAACCTGAATTTCAGTGCCTTCCGGTCTCGTGAAATAAACTCGCTCCGGGTTATCAGATTTCACTTTGATGCTATCTACAGGATATAAATAGCTACCCCCGCCTGGAGCGAAAACCCTCGCATAATCCTTATCAGTCTTGTCATTATGGACAAGATTTGATACATCTACCTGCTTCCTGCTCAATTCAATTGTTACAAAATTTTCGGCCATGTCAGAACCTCCTTTGTTTAGATAAAGACCTACTGCATTTATGATATGAAAATCATACAAAATACAGTTTTATAAATCTCAATAAAAAAGTCATAAAAAACGCAAATTAAGGAAAAAAAAGAAAAAAGCGAAGCGAGGTTATCGCTTCACTTTCATGGATCAAATAAATATGAATAATAGCTTAACAACAATTTTCCATAGCAATACGGTAATATTCATTCTCGTCAATACAAAGATATCCATTATCACAGACAGTGTTGTAGAGATTAAGAATATCCGTAAAGTTACTGGTAATAGAAAAATCCAAAGATTTCTTCTTATCAGCGTTTTTGTTAAAAGCAGATGAAGAATCTCCAAACTCAACCTGGGAAAGAATTAAAACATGCGTACTATGCTTCGTCCTATTACTATCTTCATGAAAATGGTTTTTAATCTTTCCCATACAGTTAATCTTGGAACCTTTAATAAAATTAGCATTTACGGCCAAAGCTTCCGAATTAAAGCATACGCACTCAATAAAATCCGTGTTACATACATTATGATCATCGGCTTCTGCAATCCCATCCATAGAGGCGAGTGTAAAATTACAGATTGTAATAGATTGATCCTTGATTTTAAGAACACGAAGTTTAGGCACATTACAGATACGACCTGATATAGTTACAACATTCATAAAGCATTACCTCAACCATAAAAAATCTCAATATATGATGAAATCTCTTCAGCAGACATTTCTGGCGGAAACATACGCTTTAAAACATCCGCAGTTACATCTTTCATATATTTCTTTATACTAATCATTGCCACCATTTGTTCCAACGTATAATGGTCACCCAACATTTCATCCATAATCTCACTGCCAAAAGATAGTTTTTCATCCATTTCATCATTGTTGTCACTATCTTTTGAAGATTTTTTAGAATCCTCTGAGGCAACAAAATCACGGTCCATGGTATATTGTTCTTCTTTTTTATCCGTCTTGCTCTTTTCTTTATCCAGGTTTCCAAAAAGTTCCAGATCGGAAGGTTCTTTTTTTACCATATCATCAATATCAACCAGACTGATTATATCCGGTTCATATTCTTCTTCATCAACGACCTCTTCTTTTCCCCTAGTAAA
Organism: uncultured Pseudomonadota bacterium; assembly: GCA_902783675.1. Lineage (GTDB taxonomy): Bacteria > Pseudomonadota > Alphaproteobacteria > CACZRW01 > CACZRW01 > CACZRW01. The sequence goes on from CACZRW010000171.1 coordinate 3,016, forward strand.
AAGAAACATTGCATATCCAGATTCAAAAATGATAAATCCCAACAACATTAAAATAGGCGTAAAATTATTTTTGTAACCTGCAAATGGATTTGCCAGAACAGTAAAAAATGCATCTGAAGCACTCATGGATTCAGTAAGACCAAAAACACCGGCCAAAAGATATCCAATAAATATCCCTATAACAGAACCAAAAACGCCGATTATAACATATATGAAATTTATACGTCTCTTTTCTTCCATAAAAAATCATTTCCTTTACTTATGCCGCATTACAAAGCCGCAAAATCTCATTCATGTCACCTTTGGCAGAAATAACCTTATACAGGTCAATTCGGGAAACAGAACCATTGCTCTCAATTGCTTTTCTAACTGTTTTAAGAACTTCCTTTGAATAGTTTCCTTCCATAAGCTTCATAAAAATAAGATTGTTCTGCTCCGCCTGGGGCTTTTTAGCGAATTTCTTTTCAAAATGCTTAGAAAGCAGCTTCGAAAAAATATTGCTACTCTTTAATACTGCGGGCTTATTATTATCTACAGTGATGATATCTGATTCTTTATAATCATCCGGTTCATCATCATTAAATAAATCAGCCGTAAAACCGGAAGTAAAAAACGGTATATCCGGCGTCGCATGAGGTTCCTCATCTATGCCTTTATTCAAAAAAGGAAATGACATATCGTCTCTGGAAGGAACATCATTCATAGAAAAAACAGACATAGCTTGCTCAGGAATATTTCTGTTTCTAAGTCCTTCAACCTCATCTTTTAGAGATGCAATCTCTTCATTTAACAAAGAAATTTTCTGTAATAATTTAGTGTTCTCGCTTTGAATGCTCTCATTAACAGATGTTAAACGGGCATTCTCATTATCAATACCAGAAATCGTATCTTTTAAAGCCTTATTTTCTGACTGTAGGGATTCTATTAAAACGGGATCCGGTCTACCAGGAATCATATCACTGGAAAGCTTTTCATTTATTCTTCTTTCTCTTTCAAACATCTCCTGTGACTTTTTATATTTAGTCTCGATAAGCCCTACAGAAAGATTTACCTTGGACAAATCCCTTTGCAAACGTCCAATTTCCGTTTTTTGTTCGGATATTTCCGCTTTTAAAACAAAGTTTTTTTCTGTGGCATCCTTTTCTTTTTCCAGGGAAATCATAAGCTTTCCTTTTAATTCATCTGTTTGCTTAGTCAGACGTTCATTTTCTGCTTTAAGATAGTTAATAAAATCCTTTCCTATTTCCATTGGTACTAACTCCGCAGGAGTAGCCTCCTTATTTTCATCACACTCCGGATCAGCTGCAGCTATCTCCCTAACTTTATCATTTAAAATTCGTTCAAATTCATCCTGATCAGATGAGATCTTCAAAATCTCATCAAAATCGTCGTAAGTAACATCATTTAAGACAGCAGAAAAGACCAGATCTTTACAAGCAACCAAATCAATATTTTCATCAAATAATAGAATGATGCTCTTAAAAGCCTCAACTCCTCTTCCACTATCTATAAACATGGAAAATAGTGGAACAACAGAATCATTAAGACGATCTGAAGCCTCAATTAAACAATTAAAAAGAGAAAATAGAAACTCTTCCTGCTGTCCATCATTCCCTGTCTCAGACAAAGAAATATAAAAGTTTCCCAAAGCTTTACGTCCAGGATCCTCGTCCTCAATCATTCCAAGACCTATGTCTTGTATTTTTTCACAAAGTTTATTAAACATGCTTATTTACCCTTTTATAGAGACAGAAGTCTATCTCTATCCTCGCCAGTATTGGCAGCCAGTTTATATAATTCTCCTACTTTTTCACGAAGTGCATCCTGTTTAAACTCGGCGCTTTCAAAGCTATGAATACGGCTGTTCAGCTTTGATATCTCGCCTCGTAATTCATTGATCTCGCCTTGCTTCTGGGAAAGAAGCTTTTTCATAAGCATGATCATAGCATTTAGTTTCTTAATCTCTTCCTTGTCACTCTTCATAGAATTGATAAATTCAGTGGAAAAAACAGATATGGATGAAGAAACATCCTGGAGCTGCTGAAGCGTATCCATAAATTTGCCTTGCGCCGTATTGATAAACCTTGCTTCATCAACATCCGTAGTGGCCATAAGAGTAACAAGGTTATTGAACATATCTACGTCTGACGCTTCATTTGTTCGCTCATACTGACTAAATTCAGCATCGCCAACAATCACTTCCGATGGAGCCGTGGATTCGCTTAAAGCTGTCTCCTCCCGCTCTTCGGTTATAATCTCATCAGGTGCCTCTTCCGGTACCGGCTGAGAAATATAAGCATCAACTGATGCATAAATGTCCATAACATCTTTATCAGAATAGAAAAGGCTTTTTATCTCTGCAATGGGAATGTTTTTCTCCACGCAGGCAGAAAAAACAACGCCAAAATCATCCATGGAAAACTTATGCTCTGAACCATTGTGATAAAAGTAATCATTTACCAAACGCAAGTGTTCAACTGTCATTTTGGGGTTACATGCAAAATCTACGATATGAAAAATATATTTTTCATCGTCTTTGAGATTGGTGGCATGTTCTGCAAAAAATCCCAACACATCCATTCTGATTCCTACAGAAGGACTTTTTTCCAAACTGGCCATCAAATGATTATATAATGGTAAATTTTCATCCTTAATCCGGGAGAAAATCTCCTCAACTCCATTTGAATGAACATCTTTTGCAAATATAAGTGAATCGTTCATAAGTTCCTCCTTGCATTATGGTTCAGATATGTAATCTGAATACTCTACATCAGTATTTTCTTCGTAATCCCCGGCCCCTACATCACCAGTATATTCATCAATTATCTCGGTTGTATCATTGTTTAGATACATTCCGTCCGAATCACCAGACTCTGTACGTTCAGTCGAACTCCCAGAAGTTTGCTCCTTCGTCTTATCAAATCCGGTAGATGGGTCGTAGATTAAGTTTCCATATTCATCATAGAGAATGATGGGATCGTTCCAATATACATTGGAATCATAAGCCTTGCCATTATATGACGATACATAATCCGCAGAAACATATCTGAAAAGGCCAACGCTATCTATATAGTAATATCCAGTCTTTAACCAATCCGGGACAGTAATCTCTATTACATTACTATGAAGAAACTCATAATCATAGGTTGTAAACTCTTCCAGATGTGTAAAGGTATGGATATTTGCTTTCATTTTAAAATCCTGATAATAGGTACCTGTATACCATTCACATACATATTCCTTATCCTTATCAAGATTAATCACAGTACCGCCTGCAGATATAGAATTATCTCTTATAGCCACACCACCAACCTTATCTAAAAATAGATTGGTTACAGCTGCATATCCGTTAAGCTCATATGCATCGGATTTTTCATAAATGTATCCATGGAAGTCCTCTCCGTCATCGCTCAGAATGCGATAATGACCGCTCGAATCCCCCTCCATATTTGCAACACCGATTGTATATCCATAATCCGAGAATCTTTCCCAAGAAATCCCCTCATAAGGCACCTTATTAGCCGATATATAAAGAAGCTTGTCTCCCGGGAATAGAGTCGGAATAGATGAATCATTTGCACTGGTAAACCAGAGCGTATGCGTTACAAAGGTATCATCATCCCAGTTAACATCTCCTGCCGGACATAGTTTAAATACATTTGTTTCAGCTGTTCCAGTCAGATCCTTTGTAATATCATCAGTTTTGTCATTGTGCCAAACGTAGTAGCATCCATTCGTTAACGCATCCACAGTGGCAGCTTCTGTTGTAGTCTGATTATTTGCGCTGTAGGTATCAAATGTAATGATGCCGGCATTGTATAGCATAAAGACAAAAACCAGGACTCCTACCGCCAACAATATGAAAATTAATGGTTTCTTCTTCATGCAAATTCTCCAATCACTTTATTTATTCCATAAGAAGAGGCAGATACAGTGTGATGGATTTCCTCAACCTTTAAAGAGTTGATAATGACAACAGCCACGATAATTCCAACAATAAAGAGTATTCCAACAATAAGCATCGTTTTAAGAAGCCTTCTCTGTGCCTCATCAGATATCTGTGCTGCTTTCGCCTTCTTTTCTTCCTCTTCACGCTTGATATCCTCTGCCTTTTTCCTTAACTGTTCTAAATCCTCTTGCGGTTTAGATGTATAATGTTTAACCGGATTAGACACAATTAAGGAAAAATACTTTATCAGGGTCAAGTCTTCGTTGTAATTACAGCCGAATGCTATTCCAAGCAATAGCGGAACCAAAGTAAGTGCAAGAGATATAAACGGACTCATATTCCATACAAACGAATTAAGAAGATTTAATCCCACACCTACCACTATACCAGCGATAAATACAACTTTTTGCGGTAATGTCTGGTGATTCAAGTATGAAATTCCCATAAATGCATCTGTATTGATTTCTTCAAGATTTACATTTCTATTCATTATTGCCATGTTACATATACCTCGTTAGAAAAATCTCGCTATAGTAGAATCAGCAGACTTAACCAGTCCAGCTATAACTGTTGGCGTGATGGCATTTTGTACAACAATATACATGACTTTTTCCCATAAATTTGTTGTTGACATGTTAAACGCAATAAGGCCACCATTGACTATTGCCGCCCCAAAGTTCACCGCAACCACCATAAATGCACCAGATAAACATAACCCGAAGAATGTTTTTAGATAGCTTGTTGCAATTCTTTCTGCCTCATGAGAACCAGAAGCCATTGCAACCGTAATTGTTGAGAAAGGAAGTAGTACAAGCGGCTTTATTATTCTTTGAAAAGCACAGTTTATTATTGAAAGCCCTGCAGCAATTATCATAACAAAAGTACCGGCAGCGCCCAAAAACAAAATAGCTTTTTGAGCCAGATGCGTTCCCTTTTCTTCCATTACTTCGTTAAATGATTCTCCAAGCCTTGTTATTTCAAGTGTTTTTGTGGATGGCTGATTATAAACTTCGTCAATCGCAGACTGAAGATCCGTTGACATTGAAAGCTCATAATTGCCTGCTATATTCATGGTGTCAGTAATTCCATCTGCAATTTGCATAATATATCCCATAAATAACCAAAGATTAGCCAATATTCCAACGAGGACAGCGAACTTCAAAGAACTTTGTACAAATCTTCTAACCTGTTGTTCTGGCGGGGTAGACATTACATCTTTTATAATTGCTATTAAAAAAAAAGTAATGGCTATCGGTAAAGATATTGACATCAAGGCATTATATAACGTTTTTGCTGTTGTATAGATTGTGCTGTTTGCAGATGTAGGAGACGTGGTAAATAAGGTCATAGCGATACCTATTAACGTATTCCATATGCTATAGCCTACATTAAAAATTGTCTCTGTTATATCTTGCATAGCCTGTCTCCCTTAAGTCAACGCTGATACAAGCGCAGAAATACCGACCATGATACCACCCGCAACAATAGTATAGATTGCAGAATATTCACCATTTTGATCCTTTTTCTGAAAAGATTCTGCAAACTTTACACCGCCATATATTAATACAATTACGCCTGCAGCTGCCACGATAGAAATCGCTACAGTTTTAAGCTTATTAATAGGTTGAAGATAATCACTGGAAGCATATGCAAACTCCGGACACATAAGAGCAGCTGTTAAAACAGATACGAAAGAAGCTACACCTCTTCTTACCTTAAAAAACCTGCTCTCTTTCTTGTTCTGTTTAGTGCTACAAATCTTTTTCTTCATTTCTAATTCCTCCTATCAAATAGATAATTGTTTCTTGAGTTTTATCTCTAATAACTTCCCGGCAAACTCATTTATCTCCTTTGCCGACATACCGTTATTAAAGAATTTAACTATTTCTTCATAATCATAATTATTATTAATCAGATTATTTAGAGCATTAATTTGCAAAGATGAAAAACCTTGATTCTTCAATCTTTGTACAGTCAATAACTGTTCATTGTTATATAGATCAAAGTTTAATGCACTTTTCTCTTCTTCTTCCAAAACCTGCAGTGTTCTTGAATATAGGTTTTTCCAAAATTCAACCGTAGTTGCATCATTTCCTGGCAAAGGATGATTTTTTGATTGAAGCACAGCTCCGGCGTCAAGATCATCCATCGTAATAGTAGCCACTTTAATCCCGTCTTCCTCGCACTGCTTTAAAAAAGCCTCTGCTTCATCTCCCACAAGAATATCCGGAATCTGCTCAATTGGTCTCTTCGTATAATCATACGGCTTAATATCCTCAACAAGGGTCGATTTTCTGATCCTGTACGGATTCTTTCGTGTAAGAAGCGGACATAAAGGCGAATTTTGAAACTGTATTTTATTCACCCAGAGCGGATCAGCTCCCTTTACCTTGATTGCACATGGACCATCTTTGGCCATTGTATAAATCTTATCTGCAGGGAATAGATAATGTTCCATAACATCTTCGTTTTCAGATGAACTACCCTGGCCCCCCCTGGTTAATCCAGTTGTTTGCTTGTGAATGGTATGCTTTCCAAACTCCTCAGATAATGTCTTACAGCTCTCCATATCCGGTCCGCCTAATACAATGGTTGTGGACATGTTGGATCTAAGGTTTTTATCCTGATCGTTTTTCGGAAACTTGTCTTTAAGCTGCAACAGGTTTTGGATGATTATCACAACGCTTATTCCCCTGGAACGCATTGTTGATGTAAGACCAACAAACGAATCCGGTAACGTGACATTATAAAACTCATCCATAAGGAATGTTAAGTGCTCCGGCAATGTCTGATGCAAAGATGGATCATTCTTTGTTAAGGCATAAAGCTTATCAATAAACAAGGAATATATCATCGATGGTATCCAGTCAAAATGTCTTACGCTTTCTGATGTAACCATGTAAAGAATATACTTTCCAGTAGGTGATTTTTTTGACTTGTATGCATGTCCAAATGTTTTTGTAAAGTCCAAATCATCTGTTGACAATAAATCTACCACGCAATCAAGTTTCATATATTTGCAATGTGCGTCTAGGGACGAAACAATAGATGAGGCTGTTTCCTGGGCGTTGGTATATATTTTTTCAACATCCGTAAACCCTTTAAGTTCTTCGCCGTTATGTTCTGATTTCCATTTCTCGTTTGCTCGAATAAATCTTTGCATCAAACAATTAGGATCAGAAATATCTATTGCTCCGGTCTTCGGATCCGCCTTAACGGTATCACAATTTAAAAGCTCTACAAAATGCTTCCAATCTTGGTTACTTTTGGGATACGTATAATGCATCAGATAGAATATATCTGTAAGTAGCACTTGTGCCATATCTTCAAAAAACTGATCTCCGCTTGATGCATCCGGATTTTTAGTAGCTTTGAACAAGATCTCGCAAAGGCTTAATATGTCAGATTCGTTCTCCAAATATGGAAATGGATTAAAATGATGACTGTTCATCATTCCTGCCTCTGATTCGCAATCTATAATGAATACTCCGTATCCATTATCTTCCATGAACTGTCCACTTTGCTGTGATAATTCACCTTTCGGATCCGTTACTAGAAAGCTACCAGAGAGCTGTGATAGCATTGGGCGCACTACCCTAAAAGATTTTCCTGTTCCGGGAGGACCTATAATCTCTATATTCAAGTTTGACGTAAGCTTATTGTCAATATTGAGGAACACATCCTCTCCCATCCAGTAGTTATGTGTGTTTACCGTTATAGGAACCGGCGGACCAGGCATATCTCCAAAATTTATTGCAACTTCATGTTTTGTTTCATGATTTCCAAAGTCTTTTGTGAACTCGTCCGCTGTTCCCCATTTGGCATCACCATGTTCTTTACCTGCAAAAGGATGTTCAATCCGTGTTATAAGAACTAGATAAAACAATGTCCAGGCAAATTCAAGCAAAAGAATTACCTTGAACGTTCCCTTTGTAAAGGCCAGAACAATAAAGTGATGTTGTTCAAACACAAAATAATAAAAATTATTAAACCATTCGCTTATCGTTATATCCGGTTCCCAACACGCACCTACTAGAATTGCTCCATACAAAACAGTTAAAAATCCAATAACATAATTCCGGACTTTTTCTTTAGGAGTTTTTTGTTCATTAATTACTGTAAAAGATGTACGTGCCATATGATTATCTTCCGTGAACCTCCGGACGGACTGCAACTTCTGCAATATCTTTTGCAATATCCTTGAAAGAAATATCCATTCTCCGTTTAGCTTCCGATAGAGTGATTGGAATCATAGTTTTTGCTTCCCCCACTTCTTTGATAAACACCGGCATACTTTTACTATCAATGGTAAGTTTTATCATCCCCTTTGTCCCTAGCTCTGCAGTAACCGAAGCAGCATTAAATTGAAGATGTTCATCATCCTGCACCTTGAAATCCAACTTGCCGCCTCGATTAGTGAACATTTCTGGAGTACAATAGATTTCTACTTTATCCGAATCCACCCTCGCAGAGGCAAAGCCCTTTTCCTGTTCAGAAACAGCATTTAGGATTTCACTCTTTGCCTCTGCGCTGGAAAAAACCTGCTCACCGCTTTTTGCCTTTTCAGAAACACGGCTAATGGTCGGATTTTCAAGCTTGTTATGGTACTGTAAAAATCTCTCAAGCTTCGCCTGGTCATTGAAGGCTCTACACAAGGTTCCCTCTAATACACCTGCATTCTGTAAAAGGTCTGGAAGAACCTTATCATTCCAGTCAGCCTTCGTCATGTTTCTGTCTGAAAAACTCATAATTTCACCACTTTGTGTCTTAATCGTATATTCGCTATACACAAGATTTGTCTTTTCATCTACATTAAAATCTCGTGTGATAACTGCTCCTATTTCTGGTACATAAAACATTATTTTAGAGTCAGGCATAAGACTCTTATCTCTAATCGGTTGTAAACATTCCTTTGCAGAAATCTTCGGCCCTATTTCAACACCTTTATCCATTTCGGCCCGGGCAATTTCAGGATCTGATTCCAAATCCGTATTCTTGCATTGCTGCAGGAATTCCTGGATACTATAGCCAAATTTGTCTGCAGGAGTTGCAAGAACTTCTTCGCCATAGTCAACCCACTTCTTTGCCTCATCACGAGCTTGTGAGAGATTTTCAATTTGTATCTCAAGAGCTTTTGCCTCATCCGAGCCGGGAATAGCATTATTAAGCTTCTCTTTAAGCTCCGCTAATGCAGAGTCATGACTATTAAGTTCACGCTTGTCTTTTTCAAGTTGTCTTGCAGTAAGCACATCAATCAGCTGTTTATAAGTAGCTACTTCCTGTGCCGGCACTTGCATCGGTGTAATGTGATCATTAGGGTCCGTATCAATAGGAATATACCAATGTAAACCTGCATCTTTGGCGGCAGCTTTTAAATCATCAACATTTATATCTCGAACATTAATAGCTTGTGGTGCTCCGCCCTCGGATAAAAGTGAAATTGCAGTTAATGATTTCTTTTCGCCCGGAACCTTAAGGCTTTTATCCTTAATTGTCTCCACTGCGTTTTCTCCTTTTCCAAAGACCGCTCTCATCAATCGGCCAATAAACATAGCAGCTTCAACAGTTCCTTTTATGACATATTTGATTCCCTCAAACTCTAACTGGCAAAGTTGAGCAATATCATCACCCATTACAATAACCTCCTTTATAAGAAAATCTTTAACTATACGTACATTAACAAAATCACAAAACAAAATCAGAAAAAAAAGTGCAAGAAAATAATATATTTTTTCTTTTTAGAAACTTTTATAAAACCCGACTTATATTCACAATTGCACCTTGATTTCTAACATCACTAACAATAACACCTCGATCTGTACCATATGCTTCAACCATACGATCAACACCATCAATGTTTCCTAAATATATAGCGACATGATATACTCCCAAATAACGACCATTTGAAGAACCACCATAAAAAATGACATCACCTGGCTTCAATGTAAACTCACCTTCTAATGTATATCCAGAATCTACACATTTTCGGCACTCTTCCGCAGCTGTATAAATACCACCATTCGAAATATCTATACCAGCGTTCAACAACGAACAATAGGCTAATTCTGAACAATCCCATATACTATCACTATGATTGCTGTGAGAATTTTGATCATATGCAGAGCCTACGGCAGTTAAGGCAAAACGAATAACTTTTTCTTGATTTACGGAAAAATCCGAATACTTATCGTAAAGATAATCTATTATGCTTTGAATCTCTTCATCGGTATATGGTGTTCCAATATAGTAACCCGAGGAAGTGGTATCAAGTTCATATGCCAATGCGCCATCATCAGAATGAAAAAGTCCACCAATAAAAGATATCAATGCACCTACAATGAACATGACCGCCATAAACACTAAAATGTATGGCAGGATAGCGCTCATAAGACCGCCAAATATATGTACTAATTTTCTACCCAAATCGCTTAATATCGATCTGGTGCTCTTTGAAATAGCCTTTTTTACATTTGAGGCCAACGCTCTAGTTAAACCACTATTACCATCTACAAGAAGATCTCCTGTCAATTCCTGCTCGCCACGAAGTTCTTTTGAAATATTTTTCTTTGTTTCAAGCATTCTCGAAACAGACGCTGCCGCAGCTGCTCTTTTAATCTCTTTCTTTTCTCTTTTTTTTGCAGCCTTCTTTTCTGCTTTTTTCTGTTCAAGAGATTCTTGTTTATTCATCTCTCTATTTGATGCATTTCGTCCACTAGCCTTATTAAAGTCCGAAGATTTCCCAGTTCCATAATCAGATGAATCAGAAGTTCCATTTTCAAACTTATAAGTGGTTTTCTTTCCATCACTTCCAATGATAAATGCATCTTTTGCTTTAGTGGAATTAACCTGGAGAAAAAGACTTTCACTGGCATCATCCGAATCGGCTTTAGAAAACTTACTACTCGTAAATTGTGAAAACTTATCCGTATCTGAAACAAAGCCACCGCTTGACTTGTTAAAATACGCATCATGAATGCGCTGTTTATCGGTCTTATTCTCTGCCTTAATCTCTTTTTTTAATTGTTTTATATCCTTAGTCGCTTTGATTCTGACCGCTCGATATCGGTCATGCTTTTTCAGATGCTTTCTTTGAATATGTTTCAAAAACGAATCCGTTTTTGTGTCAAAGGCAGCATCAATCTCATCTTCTCCAGTCGGCTTAAATAAGGTCTCATACGCATTTGCCCCCTTTTCAATAAACCGTCCAGCGCTTTTTGCTTTGCCGGATAAAGTGCCTGCAGATGTTCTATCACTCCCTTTTGCTAGCCTTACCTTTGCATTAAGCTTCCCAGTTCTTGAATACTCAAACCGAAAATTAGCACCGTCACCCGCATCAGATCTGGTTACACTTTCTGCAATTTTATCGACGGATTCCCCCCTGTTATCGCCCACATATCTAATAAAATGTTCATCTATAACAACATTGTTCTCAATACCAGGGTTAACAGAATTTCCCCTGGTATGTGATTCAAGGCGAGAATCGGATTGTGTTCCGGATCTAATATTTGCAGTATTATCCGTTCTATTTATGTGAGAATTAGTTCTTGTGGTATCTTTGGGCGGAGCTTCAGAAAAATTACCTGTATAAGATACAAATTCTCGACTCTCTTTTTTAAAAGGTTCAGACATAAAAACCTCCAGTTACAATTAAATCTTTTACACAGCTCCAACGCCATCATTACCATCTGTGTTTACAAAAGAATATAATTTGCAGCTTTTTTCTATCCTTGCATCAAAAGGAACCGTAATAGGTCCCATCTTTAATAGTCCCGTTCCGGGAGCCGCATCTTCAACAAAATTAAACATGGCCGGACTGATAGAAGGCAAGAAATCTTCTATCATTCTTCTGTCTATGGTTGACTGGCTTAGCATTGCAAAATATTCTGTGTTACTAAGAATTGCTGTTAACTTTGCAGCATTCGGTGAATTGTTAAGAAGATCTGTCATGTTCTGCGTAATTGCGGTCATAGAGCCTTTCAGTTTACCAACTTCCTTCCAAAGTTTTATTACATAATCTGCAACTGCATCTATGTTCAGGAGTTCATGAAACTCATCAATATATACATTAGTCCAGTTTCCTTCAGCAAAATTCGCCTTTATTTTGCTACGAACAAGCTCAAGCATAACAAGCATACATGTCACTCTTAAATTTTCTTTAATACCACTTAATTCAAAAACAAGAAACTTCTTCTTTGTATCTACATTGGTTCTGTGATTAAAAAGATTAAGCGAACCGTTTACAAATATTTGCATATATCCAGCAAGATTTTGAGCAACCGGATTATCACTCATATCTACAAGCTTTTGATATACATCTTGTAAAATAGGGCTATACATTCTTTCCTGTTCTTCCGGAGACATATTCGTGGTAAGCGGCAAAACAGCATCATCTGTTTGCATATATGCAGGAACGGAAAACTCGGTTATCTTTTCTGTTTCTCCATTAAGTTTTCTTCGTAACGAATAATTCTCAGAATACACTTGTGTAATGACTTTATCTAAAACACCCTGCTCCGCCGTACTAATATCCCTTTTCATGCAACTTGCAAGAAGAGTGAAAATAAAATCAGCCTTTTCTGCTATTATTTCCTGCAATGCGGAGTAATCCACGCCATCAAAATTTACATCAAGCGGATTTACGTATACTTCTTTTTGTGTATCAAAGGAAATTATGGTTCCTTTTACTCCTCTTACGTTTGCAATCTTTTTATATTCGTTCTGCGGATCAATGATAAGAATCTGATCTTCCGGGTGCTGGCAACGATTACTCAAGATTTCAAGCTTAGCAAAAACAGACTTTCCGTGTCTGGTCTGCCCCAAAATAACACCATGATAACTATTAAGGTTTTTACGATTAGCAATAATAGGATTCTGAGATAGGCGATTGATGCCATAAAAGCTGCCGCCATCGTCATTCAGCTCTTGTGTTTTATAAGGCATATACATAGCCTCACAAGGGGCTGAAAAATTAGTTACACGTTTAAATTCCTGAATTCCAAACATAAAGGCTGAATTGATACCCTGACGCTGCATATTAAAGCAAGGCTTTACTTCAAAAGACTTAATACCAGAGATAGATTCTATCTTCCCGGTTATTTCTTCCATCTCTTCATAGCTTTTTGCAAGGAACATGATTAATACAGTAGTATTGAAATAATGATCATCTCCACTCTCTACGTTTCTTGACAGGTTGATTAATGCATCTTTTTCCGAAAGCAACTTGTCCGAAGCATCTGAAAGAAAATCATTATTGTTTCTGTTTCTTTGCTTTTCCGACTCTATTTTCATACCAACTGAAGCAAATTTTCTGTTGATTTCTTGCTTAAATCCGGATAGATCTAAGAGCTCGCTATTCACAGTAATATAATTGGTTGCATTAATCTTGGCCAATTCTGCAACAACATCAGACTCCAAAGACTGTGCATGTTTGGAAAAATAGAGTACACGGCCATATCTATTTCCGTTCATTATGAAGTAATCATTATAAAAATCCATTGATTCCGGAGACATAATATCAAGCCAATCTCTGTTCATCTCATAGGTTTTATCAAAGTCAAATTTATAATTTGTATGTATTCCGGAATGTGTGAAATTAAACCAGGTCTGCATTCTCTGATTGATATCAATTGCATGAAGCGTAGATCCGGCCATACCGTTTATACCGATTTGTATAAGAGCTTTGCCGAGCGAAGCCTCGATGCTTGATAAAATGCTTTTGGCTTCTCTTATATTCTCAGCATTAACAGTTAGGGTAAGATAGATAGTCTGATATAATCCCTGACGAGCATCAGTTACTTTTGTATTTATAACCTCATTGAAAGCATCTTGAAGTTCATCAAGTTCATCGCCACGCTTTTTATATAGGATCTTGTTTGAAAAAGCGTCAGCATCTACGTATTCATTGGCTACGGTATATGAAAATCTGCATGGCATACTGTTTAACACATGACTAAAGTTAATAATCAATGTTTTTTGTTCTTCATCTGTTACTCCGGCAAAATTAATATCAGAAAGCATATAACACTTGGAATACTTTCCATTATTAAGCGTAAATACTCCGGATTCATCTATTCCTTTAACCGAAAACAGTTCTTCTACTGATCTTGGATCCTTATACAAAGGTTCGTCATATTGTTTTGTTTTTCCATATTTGGTCGAAATAAGTGCCATTATGTATCTCCTTTATCCTTTTAAATACTCTCCAACTTGGCAGAAAGTTATAATAACAGTCCGCCTATAAGCTCTTCAGATGCATTTTGCATGGATCTGTAATCAACAAGTCCTAAAGAGCAGGAACTGATAAAAGTGATTTTTTCCTGTTTTACGGCCGGCATAATCAATACGCCTTTACTGTCATAAAATTTCATCAAGTCTTCACCAAACGAATCTACCTTTTCTTCATCATCTAAAAGAGATGTAATTATATAAGTCATATTGATGAAATGAGGTTTTTCGGTTTCATTGTGAAGGTTATACTTGTTTCTAATATCTAAATCGAAGACCAGCTGTTCTTCTTCGCTAAATCCCTGAAAATCAACCACAACAAAGTATGTCCCCTCATGTTCTTGCATAAAATAGTTGATACCATCCGTATTATTTAAATAGTTTTTCCCGACGTATGAGACACCATATCTGTTTAAGCACTCAAAACGTCCACATGAACATTTATCAATCTCCTTAAATAGCTTTACAGCTTTACCTTTGCCAAATAGGATATCCGGATTTATCTTCTTCATTTCGCCACTATAATTCATATGAATATATGTTAAGGCGTTTTCAAGGCTACAAGCATCAACTTTAATACCAAGAAAAACGCAAATATTCTTCATTAGAGAATTTTCAAATTCCGCAATTAACTGTCTTATTTCATAATAGTTTTTTCCTTCAAACGAAACCGTCATAAACATATATGCGCTGACCTTTCCGTTTTTATTTTTTGTGCAAATGCTAAAACGAATTCTATTATTGTACCGATCTGTAAGAGCTTTTATAAATGCAACTCTTTTATTTCCCAATGATGCAGGATGAAACATGTAGATTTTTTTATATATATTATTTCCACAGAAATAAACATGTTCGTCCTTTTGAACAGCCAGAACGTCTAATTCTTTCTGCATTTCTTTCGTTACAAATGTCAAAGAATTGTTGATTTCTTTAATCTTCTTAGCTATTTCCTTTTGCTTTTTGCGTTCTTCTCTATTCATGAATATCCCTTCCTAAACACTTAAATGTTTTACCTTGTTATAAACTTTTCTATACTTTAGCTGCAGACGCTCCGCATCCCATCCATCTATTTCTAATATTTCATCGATGCTAAAATTACTCATATGAATTAAGGTAAATGGTGTTGCAGTGAGCATTTCCTCTAATGTTTCCATAGAATAATCGGAGATATATCTGGCGCATTGTGCCAATCTACGAACGGAACCCGCTGCATTATTAGAATGAATGGTTCCAAAGAATCGTGCACCGGTACTCATAGCCGTTGTAAAGCAATATAACGCCTCACCGCCCTTAATCTCACCGATAATAAAGTTATCAATGTCCTGCAAGAGTCCCAAACGCAGCTCGTCTTCCAATGAAAAGAAAATATCTCCACCTGGCCGCCTGATTTCCATGGTATGCTCAAATTGAATCTGTGGATGAAATTCTGAATAAAGCTCATCAGACTCTTGCGATACAAGAATCGACTCATTGTATGGGATAATGTCAATCATATTATTAAGTAGAGTACTCTTGCCGGATCCACCACGACCGCTTATCAAAAAGCCATATCCACTGGCAACACGGTCCTTGATATAATCGATCATATCCGCATCCAGCATGCCAGCATTAATAAGGTAATCCCAGGAATATTTCCTTTTAGGGATTTTTCTGATATGAATATTGTGGCTTTCTGTAGATACGATATGCTGAAGCTGAATATCAATTCTTAAATAGAAATTGTCCACTCCTTTACGGTCCGTACAGTGCTGCAAAGAATTCTCTTCAGAAAAACTCAATCTTTGTATTCTTAAAATTCTTTCAAACCATCTGTTATAATCATCCTCGCTGGCAAAAGATAAATTTGTCATATATCGCTTGCCATTTGCCTTACACGAGATCTGATTCCACTTGTATACCTTTATATCAGACACATCCGGAGCTTTAAGTAGCGGAGTCAAAACGTAATATCCAAATACGCATTCATTAAACAGCTCCAGTATCATTGCTTTGGCAGCTTCATTTCCTCTAAATGATGCATTAAGAAATTCTTTTGCTTTTTTCATAAGCATAAAGAAATCCTGTTCGGTTCCCTGGATACATTTAACGATGTTAGCTGTGTTTAGATCTACAATATTTGCCCTTAAATTTATGAAGTCATTTTTTATCTGAGGATATTCATATAAAGAGGAAACCTCATATATTTCCGGTTGTAGATATATTTGATCATAATCGGAATATTGTTCCGGTCTGGTAAAATTCCTTTCATAGTTAAGTTCACTCATACTCTTATATTCTTCTTCTTCTCCTTATCTTGCTGATCACTGTATTCCCTAGCCTCATCAACCGAATCAAATTCTTTAACTTCATCATGAAAGTTGTATTTGTCCATGATTTTAGATAGTGTTTTAAAACCATCCGTATTCTTTTCTTTGACTAGTGGAATATAAAACACCTCTTCTGTAATCCTTTTATTGTTAAAAACAATGATTTTAAGCATGTCGTTTTCTGCGGAAGATAATGCTATATACGATGGATTAACTTTACTTACAACAACACTAAAGGGTTTATCCTCTGTTACATGATTTATGGCCTGGGCAAACGTATACTTTTTTTCTATAGATGAGTCCATTTCTTCAAATCTAACCTTAGAATCATTTGATTTAGATCCCTCTTTCACATCAGAAGTATTGCAATATTCACTTGCTTTCTTTAGATTATTAAATTTTTTGCAATCCATTAGATTGTATTGTTTTTGCAGCTTATCCAGACCTTCTTTAAATTTCTTGTCTCCATTTTCATTTGTCAACTCATGGATTGTATTGCCGTATTTGTCCATGACCGTTAAACTGTAAGATTCTATTACGTGCCCATAACTATCCATAGCTGGACTCTTTACGACTCGAATGACAACATCTGAATGACACGATGCTATGTAAAAAGAATCCACTTCTGCAATTCCGCTCTTTGTGCTTTCCTTGTCAGAATAATATCCAAACAGATCCATAAAGTTGTTTTCCTTATCAGAAACAACAGAAATACCTCTTTGAAGCGCATATTTCTTTAATTCACGATACTCTGCAGATATTTCATTAATTTGTGCATCGGCATATTCAAAGCGTTCATCACATTCCTGTAAAAAAGTGGCCACTTCAAATACTTCTTTGTTGTATGTATTCTTTAATCGTCTGGTTAAAAGCCTATATTGCTCGAATTCCGCTCGATACTCTGTGTATCTTTTATGCTCATACAAAAAAGCTCGCTTTTCCAGACTCTTCATCTCCGAATAGATATCGAGTATAGGTTTATATTTTGTTCGGCTAAATTTTATAAGCTTCTTTTCGTTGGCTGCATTTTTCTTTGCACTTATCATGTTTTCTAAAGCATTTTCAATTGTTCCATCTTTAGAATAAAATCCAATATAAGAACGAATACGCTCTTCTGAATTGATTTCGTCGGCAATAAGATTTAATTGCCAATTCATTTTCTTGTTTTCACGCCACGGATTCTTTCCAAGACGCAATTGATGTAACACTTCTTTTTTTTGTGACTCACTCATCTCCTTGTATTTAGGCATTTTAAAAATGGTAGGTGTAAAAACATCGTCCGGCCGAGTAAGAACGTTATCCAATCTCTTTTGCTGTAAGACCATCTTCTCTTTTTTTGTAGCTATACGCTCTACTATTGCATCTCTGGTATAGTTGCTCCCAAGGTTATGAGTGCGAACAGCTTTAGCCATCCCAGGAAGTTTTAAGGATATATATTTACCGGTACGTACCGTTATATCGTTTTCCTTCAGAATTTCGGAAAATGATTCAAAAGAATCTGCAGCTTCAATCGCAAGATCTATCTGTGTTCTTAGAAGCATCTTGATTTGCGGAAAGCTCAATGTATCACTTTCAGAATTTTTCCATTTCTCGTTTGGAGCAAACCCAAAAACATTTGCATATTTATTAACGCATGGATCAAGCACATTTTTTATAAAGCCTTTGGGCTGATGAATCTTTCTTCCCTTTAAATCAACAGAATTTAATATAATATGTACATGGAGATTATCTGTATTAGTATGAACAGCATATACGGCCTGATTGTCCGGGAAGAACTCTTTTACAACCGAATCTGCAAGCTGTAATAATTTAGAGGCATTTTCGATAATTGATTCTTCTTCCGGCAAAGATATAACCATATGGAGAGCGGACCTTCCATCAAGCTTTCCGAAAGTTTGCTTAACTTCCATCATTTCCAGAGCGGCTTCACGTGGTTCGTAGGACATAATATTGTGTCCACTAACAAAAGCTCGTTCATATGTTTTTAAATCATTTTCGATGTATTTACATTCCCTGGAAAGCTGATTAAAAGGATCCAAGTCAAATGTGCCCTTTGTCTTCTCCTTGTTAAAAATATATTCGATAGATTGTGACACTTGCGTGCCACAAGCTTTTTTTTCTGTTTCTCCTTTAATATTCCATACCGAACAAATAATTCCGTTACTCATATTTCCCTTTCTCTTTCTGCCAACTCGGCAGAAAGTAAGGCTACGTTTTTTTTGATCTAACGAGATCTGTTATTTTCTTTATGCTTTCAGCAATAAACACTCTATGTTCGTATTCAAAACTTTCCGAAATCAAAATTTCCTTCATCAAAACATTAAGCTCAGACAAAGCCTCAACCAGCATCTTGTCACGCAGCGAAACAGGAAGACTCTCTAAATAAGAATTATATAAAAGCATAAACATATTCGACCTAGTCATTCCATTGTCAGCGCAAGTCTTATCATATTTATCAAGATAATCATCGCTCAATGTCACATACATCCTCGCCATATATACACCATCTACTTTCTGCCAACTTGGCAGAAAGTTTCCTCACATAACATTTCAAGGCAAACCGCCATTTTTTCTTAACTGTTTTCCTTTTCATTCTTTCTGCCAAGTTGGCAGAAAGTTAAATCATTGAATCATCGAACTCAACAAATGTTGGTATTTCTACATCTGTGATATCATTTTCACTTTCTGCCAAATTGGCAGAAAGTGTTTCTGGCATGTCAGTATTAGAAGAATTAACATCTTGATTGTCGCTCGATGTACTTTCTGCCAACTTGGCGGAAAGTACATCGTCGGCAGATTTATCAAGAAAATCACAAACCGCATTAATCTTGTTGATGATGTTTTCAAGAATTGAAATAGGCACAACTTGATATTTTTCTGTTACACCATCAATGTCTGCCGTTATGTACCATTTACCCATAACCAGTTCTTCAGCAAGTTCCTGCTTCAAGTTATACTCAGTGCCTTTATGGATCTCGGAAACATAGTTTTCAATCACGGTTCGATTGAATTTATTGTTAGGTTGTTCCAGAAGAGAAATAATAAGTTTTGCATTAATATTAAGTTCCGATGCACCCTGAAGCGTTTTGAAGTATTCTTTATCAAGTCCCGGAGTCATAAGGAAATATTTCAGATACTTTTCCTCGTTCGAGCAATTCGAATCTATCAAATCTAAAATATCTTTTTTTCGCTTTTCGTCATACTCAGTAGATACCGCCTCTGGTTCTATAGATATGCGTTTACCTTTTTTTCTCCAGAACTTTATACATTCCAATAATGATTTTGAAGATACAGAAATGTTTTTCTTCTGGATATTCTTTTTCGATAATTCATGCTGCAAGGGAGTGAACCAACTCGGCCTATACATGCCATAAACCCCCGGCAAGGATGAAATAGATTTTTTGAAATCTTCAATATTGAAAATATCCTCTGCAGGTTTGTCTGGATCGGCCACTATGTTAGATACGAAAATATCTTTATCGCAAAAATGTTTTATAGAATCCATTGTCGGAATTATGGATTCGGATATAATTGCATTTTTTCTTTTAAGCTCAGTAAGTTCTTTTGTAAGCTCAGCAACTTCACGCTCCAAATTCATCTTATCGGATAATAACGAAAAATTATCTTCTTCCAGTTGCCGCTTTAGTTCATGAATATCGTCATATAATTTTTTATAAGACTGATGTTCTTCATTCTCATATTCCGAAATGTCAACCACCATTTTGTCCGGATGGTTTTCACATATTTCTTGGATAATCTCTGTAAGATCCATAAGCATCCCCATTAAATATTAATTAATGTACTTTCTGCCAATTTGGCAGAAAGTTAAATGTACATACATAAATTGCATTTTATAAATGATACAAAATAACCAGATTGAAATCTCGATAAAACCGTCAAGAAAAAAGGAAATGTTTTCTTTTTTTTCAAGTTTTAACCCAATGGGAAATATACTTTCCGCTAACTTGGCAAAAAGTAAAAAGATTGGAAAACAGAATCTTGAAAAGACCACCTTTAAGAACAAAAATACTTAACAGGATACGCAAAACTGCACCCTTGGACGCCGTGCCTGTCCCCGGGAGACTGTTTCGCAGGCCAGACCGCCAGGCGGATCTGCAGCAAGGGGATACCCCTAACACCCCTTCTTGATTTTTCCTTGGCATAAAAATAGAGCTGTCTTTCGACAGCCCCAGAATCTTCTCGCCAACTTTCTGCCAAGTTGGCGGAAAGTATGGACCAACCTTATTTACTTCTTTTGTGTATTGGATTCCTCAGTATTTCCATACTTAAATGATCGTTTCTTTTTATACGACTAAAATTATCCATTAGAATATCATTTAATAATGCTATTCTTTCCTTACTAAAATTATAATGAGGATGCACTGGAACCGAGATGTTGCTCGGCAGCTTATCCTTAATATCTGAGGTTAAAATTTCAGATCCAACCTTATCAAACGATCCACCAAGTTTATGACCAAGATCGTATTTAACTAAACTTTCTCTATAGTTCTTTAGATCCTCGTCAGTCAAAGATGAAAGAAAAGAGAAATTAAAGTCAAAATACGGTGCAAAATCTAATATTTCCATAGATTCTGTATCAAATAGATAGCCAAAATTATTTAAATGCCTATCGCAATTAAAAATAATACTATCCAAAACAATCATAGTCTTAAATTTTTTGCACATACATGTATTGTTCTTTTCATCATAATCTTCAAAATAACGAATCAACGATGGGATTGTGTAATTCTTGTTCAAATCTACAGTTTTTCCGAAGGGGACATAGCCTATGTTTTCAGATGTAAATAATTTGCATATAGAGCAAAGTTTTCCTTTATATTCTATAAGCCCATAATCTATCACATTATCAAAGATGCTTTTTCCAATGATTGAGGAAGAAAATTCACAATTTGGTTCAAGGCCTACATTAGAAGCTCCGCTCAGGCCTTGTTTTAAAATATATATTTCCCCATCCTTTTTAATCCAGCATTTTGGAAAAGTGCCATCCGTGGTAAATTCTGGTGAAGTAGTTGAAAGTTGCAGACCGAACAATCCAGTTTCAAAAGCAGTTTTACAAGCAACATCAGAGAAATCATTATAATAAAGATTTACTTTATCCCAGGTTAAATCACTATCATATTCTCGAACCCAAAACGTATCATTTAAACCAAGTGCATGGGTGATCTGTAAAAAGCCATCTATATTGTCAATGCCCCATTCAGCGAGCCACTTTTTCATATGCTCTTTATGTTTTGCATAGTTTCGCTGCTCAACCCATGTACCCATATCAATAAAGCCAATAGGTAAAGCACCGGCAAGAAACCGTTCATCCACTATTTCTGAAACCCCAAAATGTTCTTCTGTTTCAAATTCAATGACCTTCTGGTCCTTATTCATTAAATAATACTTCATAGTAAATACCTTCCGTTTGTTCTCTTCAATTTTCTTTCTGCCAACTTGGCAGAAAGCTCCTTAATTGACAAATGCATAATCTGCATAATTCGTCGCAACACCTTCTTTATCCATCGCTTCATGTATCGCATTCTGCTCGAAATATCTTTTTCGTTTCCAGAGCCTCTCTGGAGGTTCAGCTCCTAACATGGCAGACTTCCAATAAGTTTTTCGCTGTTCTTCATTTAGGAGTTTACGGCCATGGACAGGAAAATGCGATAACATCGTGCTTTCTTTCTCTCCGATATCATAGTACGTTGCAACAACAGCTTTAAAATCATGATTCCATTCTATAACTCCTTCATAAGCAAGGCTTCCACCAACATACCTATCTGGATATTCTTCAACAAGAACAACGTCTCCGATATAAATATAATTACCGTCTTTATCTTTGAATCGTGTTTTATCTCCATATTTCATAAACAACTCCTGCTTTCTGCCAAGTTAGCAGAAAGTAAACCAATTAACAATTAGCGAAAAAAGACTATACTTAGCCGATAATTCGGTCAGAGCCAAGCATTCCTTTCCGATAAAACTCATAAGCAACTTCTGGAGATACGTTATGCTCCTGAGCATACTTCTCAACTTCTTTCATTATCATTTTTGCTGTAAACTCTTTCTGATCCGGAGTAAGCTCATCAAAGTTCTGTTTTTGGGTCAGATCAAATACCTTTTTCATAATATAGCCTCCATTCCCTAATTTACTTTCTGCTAACTTGGTAGAAAGTAGTGTTATTTATACTCCAGTTCAGCCCCGCAGTACTTACAAGAGCCTTGCCCAAATCTGCTTTGCCTGCCACAATAGTTGCATTTTACTATATGTTTAGGGTTGATTCCGCCAGGACAATCCTTTTCTGCTCTAAGGCGATATACCTCCATGCTTTTTTCTGTTATATAGTCAATATGACTATTTCGACTTTTCACATATTTTGTGATTGCAACAATTATAATGATTAATGGCAAGATACTAATCACGCCCCAAGTTCCTATTATCAGTAAAGCTTCAATTACTTCCGGCCTTAACATTGTATATATTCTCCTCATTATGCTTTCTGCCAACTTGGCAGAAAGTTAATTATAAATATTTAAGGTTTCATCAGATACAATAATTGCACTGTAGTGATTTTGGCGGACATCAGATGTGGCGCAGTAATCCACAGCACCTTGGATTGGCCAGTAGAAGTAGATAAAATCATAGGTTCCATCGCCATTATTCTTTCTCTTACACTGCAGGTAACAAGCATGACCGTCACAATTAAGATTAAAACTATCAGCCTTGTAGGCCGGAATATTGCTGTCATATACTCTGAAAACAAGCTCATCATCAGTAATCCAGTAATAATCATACAATACAATTTCATGACCGGTTTCGTCTGTAAAGAGCAACGATGCAGTTATGATTTTGCCCTGATCGAGTCTATCCATCATGTGCTGGCATACATCCCATGATAATCCGTTTTTATTTTCGATGCGATACTCGTTAAGGTCAAAATTATCATTGGTTTGTTTCCAATATGCGCCTATCATATTTACAAATTCTTTTTCTCCAACGGTAAGGCCATCACTTAAGCATCCGTCTTTTCCGCCATTTTTATCGACGAATGACTTATCCTTATAGTCGCTTAAGCCTTTATTTAACAATGTTGCATTGTCCTCGTCTTTAGAAATGTCCCAGTTAATACCATCATAGGATCCGCTTGAAGAAATGCTTCCATTGTTGTAAAGTGCACATGTTAAATAAGATATACCGGCACAGTTTCCGGAAGCATACTTCGATGCGAAATTCTGAAAAGGTAACTCGTCTTCATATGGATCAAATTCTGTATGATAATTATTGTATACGTGCTTTATAGTCTGCGCTTCATCTGAGCTCTCAGCTCCAGCATTAATATCCACAGAGCCATCAAGGTTTCTTAACTGATAGGAAAAAATCACCTTAGGAATAACAGGTAAAAAATCTGTTATCTTTTCAATTTTATAAGATACATCATAGTC
>CACZRW010000172.1 GCA_902783675.1 uncultured Pseudomonadota bacterium
ACTTGTTCTTGATTACCTTACCCTCACCTTGACAAGTAGGGCAGACGCTCTGTGTCTGCATCATGCCGAACAAGCTCTGAGTCGTACGCGTAACAACACCACTTCCGTGACAAGTCGGACAAGTCTCTGAAGAACTCCCGCCTTCTGCTCCCGTCCCGTGGCAATGTTCGCATGTCACATCTTTTCTTACCTTGAACTTCTTCGTCACTCCAGTGGCTACCTCCTGCAGTGTTAGTTTCACTTTCAGTCGAAGGTCATTGCCGCGATGCTGAGCCGGTTCACGACGCCCACCTCCGAAACCGCCGAAGCCACCAAAGCCTCCACGTCCGCCAAACACATCGCCGAACATAGAGAAGATATCGTCCATGCTGAACCCACCACTCGAGAAGCCGCCGAAGCCGCCCATGTTAGGCCCATCAAATCCGAACTGATCGTATTGCTGACGCTTTTGCGGGTCGTGCAACACATCGTATGCCTCAGCCGCTTCCTTGAACTTTTCCTCGGCTTCCTTGTTGCCAGGGTTACGGTCAGGGTGGTATTTGATGGCAATGGTGCGGTATGCCTTCTTTATCTGGTCTTCTGTGGCGTTTTTGTCAACGCCCAGCACCTCATAGTAATCTCTCTTCTGTGCCATTGTTATTTCCTATCTCTATGGCCTTGCGGGTGAACCGAAAGGCACACTGTTTCTTTATTGTCCTACTGCCACTTTGGCATGTCGAATCACCTTGTCGTTCAACTGATAGCCTTTCTGCAGACAATCAATCACTTTCCCTTTTTTGTCGTCACCCATGCCGGGCACCATAGCTACGGCTTCGTGAACATCGGTGTTAAAGTCGGCGTTCTGGGTCTCTATTTCCTTGACACCCAGCCCCTCAAGGGCTTTTAACATCTTGTGATAGATTAGTTCCATGCCTTCACGTAGCACCTCAACATCGTCGGTTTTGGCACCGTTTTCAATGGCACGTTCCATATCATCGATAATGGGTAGTATGGCGCTCACGGCCTTTTCACCACCATTGAGGATGAGTTCGGCCTTCTCTTTCAGCGTACGTTTCCGATAGTTGTCAAACTCTGCTGTTTTGTAGAGCATCTGAGTCTTTAACTGTTCTATCTCTGCCAGAGCTGCCTCTAGCGGGTCTTGCTCATCTTCAGCTGAATCGTTAGGCGTTGTTTCTTCGTCAATAGGGGCTTCTTTCTCATCGGCAGTTTCTTCCTCAACGGCAGAACCGTTGAGAACTGTTTCCTTCTCTTCCATATTCATTATTTCTTCTTCTGTCATATTATTAAGTGTTTTTCTTTCTCAACAGCAAATACCGTGCCATATCAATAGACATCAGCTGTAAAGTTCTTCTTTCTTTGCCTTGATGGTCTCGTCGTAGATATAGTCATCATACGTGGTGAGTTTATCGATAGTACCTTTGGGCGTCAATTCTATGATGCGGTCTGCCACTGTATTGATAAACTCATGGTCGTGGGAGGCAAAGAGAATATTGCCCTTGAAAGAGATGAGATTGTTGTTGAAGGCCTGAATTGATTCCAAATCCAAATGGTTGGTGGGGGTGTCGAGTATCAGACAGTTGGCGTTTTTCAGTTGCATACGTGCTATCATGCAACGCATCTTCTCACCACCGCTGAGCACACATACCTTCTTTTGGATGTCTTCGTCCTTGAAAAGCATACGCCCTAAGAACGACTTCATCATCACCTCATTGCCTGTTCCAAACTGTGAGAGCCAATCCACAAGGTTCATCTCACTTTGAAAGAACTCGGTATTGTCGAGTGGCAAGTAGGCGGTAGTAATCGTCACGCCCCATTTGTAGGTGCCGGCATCTGCCTCGCGATTACCATTAATAATCTCAAAAAGGGCAGTCATCGCCTTGGGGTTGTGTGACAGGAATACTGTCTTCTGTCCTTTTTCTATGGTGAAGCTGACATTGTCAAACAATACTGTTCCGTCAGCATCGAGAGCTTTCAAACCTTCTACCTCCAAAATCTGCGTACCAGGTTCACGCTCCATAGAGAAGATAATGCCTGGATATTTTCGTGTAGAGGGAGTGATTTCTTCCACATTCAACTTCTCCAACATCTTCTTGCGTGATGTAGTCTGCTTCGACTTTGCCACATTGGCAGAGAATCGGCGGATGAACTCCTCCAACTGCTTGCGTTTCTCGTCAGCCTTCATTTTCTGGTTCTGTGCCTGACGTAGTGCTAATTGGCTTGACTCATACCAGAATGAGTAGTTACCTGAGAATAATGTTACCTTGCCGAAGTCAATGTCTACCGTCTGTGTAGAGACGGCATCCAGGAAGTGACGGTCGTGAGACACCACGAGCACACACTGCTCCAGATTCGAGAGATATTCCTCCAGCCACTGAACGGTGTCGAGGTCGAGGTCGTTGGTGGGCTCGTCGAGC
>CACZRW010000173.1 GCA_902783675.1 uncultured Pseudomonadota bacterium
AACTGAAGAAGCAACAAAAATGAGCCTTATTGTCCCTATGTTTACAGCGATGGGGTATGACGTATTTAATCCTAATGAGTTTTGTCCTGAGTATACTGCTGATGTAGGCATAAAAAAAGGCGAAAAAGTGGACTATGCAATTCTGCAAAATGGCAAACCAACCATTCTCGTGGAATGCAAATCTTGTTCTGAAAATCTTGAAAAATATGGTTCTCAACTGTTTAGATACTTTTCAACGACAAGTGCAAAATTTGGTATTCTGACAAATGGGGTACAGTATAGGTTTTATACAGACCTAAATAACGCTAACGTAATGGATATGGTGCCATTTTTAGTGGTAGACCTATTAGATTTAAAAGATTCTTCTGTGGCTGAAATGAAGAAATTTTGTAAGCCTAATTTTGATCAGGATCAAATCTTTTCGAGAGCTGAAGAACTAAAATACAGCAGAATGATAAAGAACTATCTGGCATTAATGATGGACGACCCATCTGACGAGTTTGTTCGGTTGGTTTTAAGTCAGGTATATGAGGGTGTAAAAACTCAAAAAACTGTCGAAAAGTATCGCCCATTAGTCAAAAAGACGTATCAAGCAATGATTGATGAATTGGTGAAACGACGCCTGACAGATGCTCTTGAAAAAGAGGCAGAAGCAGAAGAAAAGAAAAGGGCTGAAGAAGAGGAAGAACGAGCAAATGCTTCTAAAATTATTACTACGGAAGAGGAACTAGAGGCTTATTACATTATCCGGGGGTTACTCGCTGGAACGGTTCCTGTGTCCGAAGTGTTCTATCGAGATGCACAAAGCTATTTCAGTGTTCTTTATCAAGACAATAATAGAAAGCCAATATGCAGAATAAATCTCGATGCCGAGAAAAAACATATTATGATTCCAGATGAGGAGAAAAACTTTACCAGATTTGATATTGACTCATTGGACGATATCTACAAGTATAAAAGAAAGCTGATAAATGTGGCTAAACTATATAGTGAATAAGGAAAGACCGGCTCATTGAGCCGGTCTGTTTTTGTTTCTGGTGTTGTTGGAGTATATAGCAGTAGTGTAAAATGGGATAGAGTAAATTGCCAGAGAGGCCGCTGAAGGAGGATGTGTATGGCGTCCAGTAAAGAGTACCTGGAGTTCATCATGGAGCAACTGTCCGGGCTGGAAGACGTGTCCTGGCGGGCCATGATGGGGGAGTATATCCTCTACTACCGCGGCAAGATCGTTGGCGGCATTTACGATGACCGGTTTCTGGTGAAGCCGGTGAAGCCCGCACTGGCGATGATGCCGGAAGCGGAAAAAGAGCTCCCGTACGAAGGAGCAAAGGAAATGCTTCTGGTCGACAATGTCGATGACAGAGACTTCCTGTGTGAACTGCTGGAGGCGATGTGTGATGAACTTCCGGCACCTAAGAAAAAGAAGTGAATCGCCCAAAGAAGGCATCAACACTTGCTTTTCTAGCAATCAATTATTGGAAGAACAGCCATGAGTAGACCTCACGGCTGTTCTTTTTCATATAGGGGTTATTGTTTGGACAGATCCATCATTAGGTCAAAAAAGTCTACATATGTGAAGATTGATGTGCTAGTATTAAGGTGTAAGTATCTCAACAAGTTTGTGTTTTTAGAAAGAAGTGAAATGATGAGAATACCCAATTTGGAAAGCGCAAACAGAAAGTTTGTTAAGAACATGGGACCGTTCCGTCTCCTTGAATATGATAAGGACGAATCAGTCGCGCCCTGGAACGCAGAAGAAGAATTCTTCATGTCGAAGATGGGGGTTCACCGTAGACAGGTCTTATGTTACCTTAACGGGAAAAACACTATTATTACTCAGGCGGGTGCCATGCAGTGGATCGCGGGAAGTGTGGATTCCACTACCGGCATCAAAGGCGCCGGTGATCTTATCGGAAAGATTGCAAAAGGTGCAGTCACTAAAGAATCGGCTATTAAACCTGAATATGTCGGTAAAGGTCTTATTGCCTTAGAACCTACTTATAAATACATTATTTTCCAAAATGTTGCTGACTGGGGTTCCGGCCTTGTTGCTGAAGACGGAATGTTTTTGGCATGTGAAGGAACGGTTCGGAATGATGTAGTTGCACGACGCTCTGTCTCTTCTGCTCTTGCGGGAAATGAAGGTCTGTTCAACATGGTTTTCTCGGGGAGTGGAGTTGTGGTGCTGGAAAGTAATGTGCCTGAGGATGAATTGATTCAATTTGACCTTGATAATGATGAACTGAAAATCGACGGCAATATGGCAGTATGTTGGTCGAGTTCTTTGAACTTTACAGTTGAAAGATCCTCAAAAACACTGATCGGCTCTGCAGTCAACGCGGAAGGACTGGTCAATGTGTTCCGTGGAACTGGACGCGTTCTTATGGCGCCTGTGACTGATTCCGGATCGTTGTTCTCGGCTACATCTACCAAGAACATTGCCACTAAAGTTGGTCTTTAAGGAGGTATTCATCAATGAGCGATTTTGATTATGATGTTTTTGGAACTGGTGCTCCAGAGGAATCTTCTGAGGCTGTAAATGAAACCCCAAAAGAGGTTGAAGATAAACCTGCAAAAAAGGTGTCTGTTTCTCCCAAAAAGGTCACACCAAAAGTGAAGCCCGAAAACAATGAGCCGGCAAAAACACAGGTTGAAGAGCAACAGTACAATATTTTTGAGGATACTCCTGAACCGACTACCACCAATAAGACCGAAGTGAAAAAGAACGTCGATTCAAACTCGTACGAAGTCTTTTCTGATAACAGTGCGGATACCAATGATGAATCGTATTACAATACCTCAGATGGTGGTTATCAAGATG
>CACZRW010000174.1 GCA_902783675.1 uncultured Pseudomonadota bacterium
ATCTTCAGTTATGCAGAGTGCCCCCAGGCACTCGCGCCCGAGTCCGTGCAGTATCGGAAGATAGTCTCCCTCATCCACATGCATCCACTGCGCGACTGTCCGTCTTGTGAAGCCTTCTGGAAGCAATCCCTCAAAGAACGCTGCTGTAGCGGCTGCTGAGAATGCCTTCTCTTTAAGAGGCAGGCTGATCGAGACAGGAACAGCGTCTTCACTATTAAGATAGCTCCTGTCATACCTGAATCTGGCATTCGAAGGCCCAGGTCCTTCGATCGTGCCGACCAGCGTCAGGATCCCGTTTTTTTCTATTCTTACATATAGCTTACTCATACAAACTCATCCGGTCCGGCATCTTATCCTCTTTTAGTTATCGTCAGATCAAGACCCAGATCATTAGCGAGCCTGATCGCCTTTCCGAGTTCTGCTGTGCTTTTCCCGTTTTCCAGGTCTGAGATAAAGCTCACGCTGTATCCCGTAAAATCTGCCAGAAACGCCTGCGTGTACCCCAGGCTCTTCCTGCGTTCCCTCAATTCCTTGCCAAAATCCTCCGCGTCATTTACCATACGATCAAAACCTCATCAAAACAATAAAATAAGCCGTACGAACCAATTCTTCAAACAACAGTCTGTATTTAGCCGTTCGGCTAAATACACTTACCATTATTATAAATTAGTTCGTACGGCTAAGTCAATGCCAAAATATAAGTAAAAGCTGTGACGCTATTCGCCTTCTTCTTTCCTTTCCAGGTATCTGTCGAACTGCAGCTTGAGCAGCGCGGCTACTGGAACTGCGACCAGCATTCCGACGAATCCGCCGATAGCGCCGCCTGCGAGCAATGCAGCGACGACAAGCAGCGGATGTACTTCTACATTATCTGAGAGGAGTCTCGGGTTGATGATGTTTCCGTCAACAAACATCACGACCGCTATTATCGCTATCCCTATTACGAGCTTGTCGAACTGAGCCATCGCAATACATATAACAGCGACCGCTGCATATCCTACGACCGGCCCCACATAAGGTATCAGATTGCCTATACCGATCAGCACGCCGACTACTGCCGCATATGGCACACCTCCTAAAGAAAGAGCAATCGTACTGATGACTCCAACAAGAAATGCGTCCAGGAACTGTCCTCTGATATAACCCGAGAACACTTTGTCAGCGTCTTTAATGAACCTCTCAACTTCATCGTTCACTTTATCGCCGGCAACGAGCTTGAAGGCTCTTTTCCAGTATGTCATGATATTCTGACCGTCCAGCATGAAATATACCGAAAAGATCACGCCGAAGAGAAGACCGCTGAAGAAGCCTGTCACAGCGTTCAGGAACCCTGCGAACAGGTCGCCCGCCTTGCCGATAGGAAGCTCGGTCTCAGCCAGCTTCTGCTGTAATGACTCCAGCTGATCAGCGAATCTGTCCTTAAGCATGAGGACAAAATCCTTGATCGCTTCTAAGTCTATGTTTTTCAAGCCTTCTGTTATGCTGCCCTTCAGAGCAAAGAACAGCACCAGTATCGCGAGCAGCAGTATCGCCGCGACAGAAACATAGAATATCGCAACAGCTGCAGGTCTCCGCCACGGCTTTTCTTCCTTGCTGAGCATATTCTCTATCTTCTGTACGATCGGAAAGAACAGATAGCATATAATGCCTCCGATAATGATCGGCTTGAGTATGGCCGTGAACATCATCCAGAGTGTCTGCCAGAAAGGTCCGGAAAAACCGAGCAGCATCAGGATCACGACTATGGAGATAACTGTGATCCCGGCATATATGCATATCTTAGTGTATTTAGGGTCCAGCTTATCGCGCAGTTTGTTCATTGTATTTTTCACCTTATTTCAACGATTTATAATAACTGACATATTATTACAGATAAAACACATCTAAACGTATATTATTCTATCAGCCCTTGAACAAAGTCCCGAAGAGTCCCCTCGCAAGGCTTGCTCCTGTATTTCCTCCAAGTGTCTTTCCGAAGCTCGACCCGGTCTTTCCGCCCAGGTTCTTTCCAAGCTCGCGTCCGATCGTTCCCATCACTGAGTTCCCTATGGACTTCATAGCACGCTCTTTTGCCTTTGCGGCTTTCTGGGCTTCCTTCTCCTGAGCTTTCGCCTGCTTCTCAGCCTCCTTCGCGTAGAGCTTCTCCAGGCGCTCCTGCTCTTTTGCTTCAGCTTTTGCCTGCTTCTCCGCTTCCCTAGCGGCTTCTTTCTCAGCCTTCTCTGCAAGCTTTGCTTCTTCAGCCGCTCTTGCCGCCGCTTCCTTTTCCTCCGCGACCTTTGCGCGCGCCGCGATCAGATGCTCATATGCTGACATGTTGTCCACGCCTATAGCATATTTACTGTAGAAAAGACTTCCCTTTATGATATTGTCACGGCGCTCTTCTGAGATCTGTCCGAACGAGCACTGCGGCGGCAGCACCGCAACTTTTTCTGCCATCTCAGGTATGCCGTCATCACCTAGGAACGATACGACGGCCTCACCAGTTCCAAGCTCCAGTATCGTCTGGAACGTGTCAAAATCAGGATTTTCGCGGAAGGAGTCCGCAGCAGCGCGAACTGATTTTTGATCAGCCGGAGTATATGCGCGCAGTCCATGCTCTATCTTA
>CACZRW010000175.1 GCA_902783675.1 uncultured Pseudomonadota bacterium
ACTCGCAGACGTCACAAGCAGTCTGGCGATCGATCAGCTGCACATAATAGGCGACATCTTCGACAGAGGGGCGCATCCGGATAAGATACTGGACTACCTTATGGAACAGCACGATGTGGACTTCCAGTGGGGGAACCACGACGTGATATGGATGGGCGCCGCGTGCGGGAACTGGGCGTGCATAGCGAACATAATCAGAAACAATGTGAGCTATAACAATTTTGACATGCTGGAAGTTGGCTACGGTATCAATCTGAGACCTCTTACGTCACTTGCTGCGAGGGCATACCGAGACGACCCGTGTGAAGCTTTCAAGCCGCATCTATACGATGAGAATAAAGGCGATCCGGTAAGCATGGGCACTGCAGCCAGGATGAACAAAGCAATCTCCATAATCATGCTCAAAGTCGAAGGACAGCTCATCATGGAGCACCCGGAGTATGAGATGGAGGACAGGCTGCTGCTCGACAAGATAGATTTTGACAAGAAGACGGTAACTGTCGACGGAAAAGTATGGCCGCTCAAGGATACGTTCCTTCCGACGGTGGATCCGGCGCATCCATACGAGCTTACAGATGATGAGAAAACTGTGATGAAAGCACTGGAGGTATCTATCAGGAACTCCGAAAAGCTGCAGGAGCACATCAAATTCCTGTTCAGCCACGGTGCGCTGTTCAAGATCACAAACGGGAACCTGATGTTCCATGGATGCATGCCGATGACTGCAGACGGTGAGTTCATGGATGTAAAGCTCGCGGGAGAGTCACATAAGGGCAGGGCTCTCATGGAGTATCTGGACGATCAGGTAAGAAAGCAGTTCTATACGCCGGAAAAAGCAACAGAGGGCGGAAAGCCGGGGGATCTCATGTGGTACCTCTGGAAGGGCAGCAAGTCGCCGCTCTTCGGCAAAGACAAGATGACGACATTCGAGAGGATGTTTATAGAAGACAAGTCTACACATAAGGAAACGACCGGCCCATATTATACTTTGATCAAATCGCGCGGACCGGTAGAGAAGATGCTTCGTGAGTTCGGTCTTGATCCATCAAGGTCCAAGATCCTGAACGGACATGTACCTGTAAAGATCAAAAAGGGCGAGAGCCCGATCAAGGCAGACGGCCTGCTGTTCATCATAGATGGCGGTATGTCAAAGGCTTATCAGAAGACGACTGGCATTGCAGGCTACACATTCATTTACAACTCACACTCCATGGCGCTTGCAGAACATAAGCCATACAGCCCGATGAAGGAAGACGGTACGCAGGAATTCCATTCGCCCAGACTTGAAGTAGTCGAAAAGCTGGATAAGCGGATGCTTGTTGCAGATACAGACAAGGGAATCGATATCAAGCAGAAGATCGCGGATCTCAAGGAACTTGTGCAGGCATATCGTGACGGTGTGATCAAGGAGAGGTACTGATGCACTGAGAGCGTCACTGAGAAGGCCTCTATAAGAGATATACTTCTGCGTTCTGAAGGAGAAACTGTAATGTATGAATTGGTACAGGTATCCGCCGTCAGAGCTGAGACATAAATTCCTGATGGCTAAAGAAAGTGATGCGATTTTGCTCGACGAGCATGCTCTCCCTGAAGGATGGGTGATGATGCCGCTTCCGGGCCATTCGTTCGACATGGTCGGCTTCAGGACGCCAGATGATATAGTATATCTCGCGTGGCTGGAAGGATCCGGCAAAGTGCGGTCAGAAATATCAGACAACAGATTAATATGGACGGCGGTGTAAGAAGACCATAATACCTGTTATATGTGCAGAAAAACAAAAAAAGAACACTTTTGTACTTTGCATTGTTAAACCCTCAAAGTGTACTGTTATTGTATTATGTACATTCATGGGGAAGTATGCGAGGATATCCTGTATCGTCAGCTGGTATTGAATTGTTGAAATATCAATGATATAATACAAAATAGTTTTATTATACGCTGGATCGGTGTATTGTTTCCGGCGTATAGACGGCTTGAGGTTGAGCTGTTTTAAAGAAGGAGGATGATTCAATGAAAAAGGTATTAGCGCTTGTGCTTATCGCAGCACTATCAGTCGGTATGCTTGCAGCATGTGCTCCAAAGGAGAAGAGCGAAGCAGAAGGAAAGAAGTATACCATAGCAACTGATAAAGGATTCAGCCCATTTGAGTTCGAAGATGAGGACGGCAATATTGTGGGTATCGACATGGAGATCCTTCAGGCAATAGCTGAAGACCAGGGATTCACATATGATCTTCACTACATCGGCTGGGATGCGGCAATCGCAGAGTGTCAGGCCGGACAGGCTGACGGTATGATCGCCGGCGCGTCGATCACAGAGGAAAGAAAAGAGAATGGCTGGATCTTCTCAGAAGGATACTACGATGCAACACAGGGAATGGCTGTAAAGGCTGACTCAGACATTGCAAGCATTCAGGATCTGAAAGGGAAGACCGTAGTAGTAAAGAACGGAACGATGAGCGACCAGT
>CACZRW010000176.1 GCA_902783675.1 uncultured Pseudomonadota bacterium
AGTACCAGAAGCTCCTGCAGGTGGCTGCCAAGGAGGGTTGCAACTACTTCACGTTCAACATCCCCAACACCGTCTGCAACGAGTGCGGACACATCGACAAGCGCTACCTCAAGGAGTGCCCCGTCTGCAAGTCGAAGAACATCGACTATATGACACGCATCATCGGCTACCTGAAGCGCGTCTCCAACTTCTCGCAGGCACGACAGGAGGAGGCAGCACGCAGATTCTACGCTACAGCGTAAGCCGCCATGCTCAAGTACGTCAATACCGATATTGTATTTCAGGAGATACCCGACGAAGTGACACTGGCAATCAACATATCGAATTGCCCCTGTCACTGCCCGGGGTGCCACAGCCAGTATCTCTGGGGCGACGTGGGACTGCCTCTGACCATCAGTGCGCTCGACGATTTCGTCACGAAGTATGGCGACGACATCACCTGCTTCTCCTTCATGGGCGGCGATGCCGACCCCAAGGGCGTCAACCAGCTGGCACAGTACATACACGAGGAGTACCCACAGTTCAAGGTGGCATGGTATAGTGGCAAGACGGTCATAGCACGTACCGTCAACAAGGCCGACTTCGACTACATCAAGATAGGGCCCTACATTGAACACCTGGGCCCCCTGAAGTCGCCCACCACCAACCAGCGCATGTACAGAAAGACTGACGACGGCACGTTCGAGGACATCACCGAACGCTTCTGGAGAAAGTAAGAACGAAGACAACTAACGAACACTAAAAGAAAATAGCAAGGCTGCAAGCCCTGCTATTTTTTTGTATTCTCATTTCTCTACGCCATGATCACCCCGAACCGGTAACCCTGCTGTTGCAGCCACTCAATGCTGGCAGGCAGGGCCGTCCGTAGCTTCTCGATGGACTTCAGCGAGTCGTGGAACGTGATGATGCTGCCCGGACGGGTGTAGCGCTTCACGTTGTTCACCACGTCCTGAGCCGTCATCCACTTGGAGTAGTCGCGCGTCACGACGTCCCACATCACCACCTTGTACTTGCGCGACAGCAGCGCGTACTGCGCCAGTCGCATCCATCCGTGGGGCGGACGGAACAGGTGGCTACGGATGTAGGCATTCGCCTTCTCCACGTTGTAGCTGTAGTCGCGCAGCGTGTGACGGAAGCCACTGATGTGGTTGTGCGTGTGGTTGCCCACCTGGTGACCCTCGTCCAGCACTTGCTTGTAGAGCTCTGTGTGCTTGCGCACGTTGTCGCCCACCATGAAGAAGGTGGCCTTGATGTCGTAGCGCTTCAGCGTCTCGAGAATGAAGGGCGTGGACTCAGGTATGGGACCATCGTCGAAAGTCAGATAGACGACCTTCTCGTGATGGTCCATACGCCACAGAGCCCTTGGATAGAGCCAGCGCAGGTAGACGGCTGGTTGCTCTATAATCATTTACATTCCCAGTTTTCCACCCTTGCTCTGGAAGAGGCCTACCAGCTGTTGCAGCTGGGCTTCCATCTGCTGAGCCTGCTTGGCGTCGACGAGCTCAGCCAGCTGCTCTTCCTGCTGCATCAGGTACAGGTGATACATGCACTCGCGCTGCGAGCTGTTGAAACGGCCACCGTCGAGCGAGCAGTACCAGTTGAGATACTGCGTCGAACGCTTCCACAGCTGGTTGATAATCTCCATGGCCTTGGCCTTCTGGCCGAGGGCAGCGTAGGAGCGTGCCAGATCCAGCGAACCGCTCTGGTACTCGTGGGCCACGTTGTAGGTGGGAATCTCCTTCTCGCAGAGTGCCAGCACCTTGGCAGCCTTGTCGTTCTTGCCCTCGTTGACGAGGTTGATGGCAAGCTGCGACAACAGGCGACGGTGCGTGTAGCACATGCGCATGACGGTCTCGTCGAGATAGATGCCCTTGGCGCTCAGTCCACCGAACTTGAAGCGGTTCATGACGTTATCGTAGGTCTTGTCGGTGTCGAAGGTCTTCATGCCAGGCACCTGCTTGCCGTCGATGTTGGTCGTGAACGGTGTGATACGGTTCACCAGGCCCTCCTGCACGAAGTTGTCACCCAGGTTCATGTAGTTCTCTGCACCAACGGTCGTAGCCACGTAGATGGGGCGTGTCCAGTTGGCGTGGGCAATCATCTCGAGCATCATCAGGTCGCCCTTGTAGAGCGCGCCCTTGCCCTTCAGCGAGATCACCATGCGGTCGGGGATGGAGTCGCCCTGGAGCAGCATGCCGCTCTTGCGCACAGCGTCCTTG
>CACZRW010000177.1 GCA_902783675.1 uncultured Pseudomonadota bacterium
ATTCCCTGTATGGTCCCGATTCAAACGCCGCATACATGCTTTACCCGGATAATACATATCACGGACTTCCCTATCTTCTTAAAGACAACGGATATTCCGGCGCGCATGTCTTCCATGGTTATGTAAGAGAATTCTGGAACAGAGAATATGCATATCCGAATCAGGGATTTGATGATTTCATATCACTTGAAAACTTTGATCCGACAGACTCATTCAACATGGGACTCTCGGACAGACAGCTGTTCAAACAGTCCATGAACTGGATAAAGACATATAAAGAACCGTTCTATGCTTTCTATATAACACTTTCTTCCCACCACCCATTCGGAACGCCTCTTGATGTCAGAGAAATCAAACTTAAAGAAGAAGACGAGCAGACTCTGTTCGGTCTTTATCTCATGGCTACGAATTATGTTGACACATGCATAGGCGAATTCATGGATATGCTCAAAGAAGAAGGGCTTTACGATAATTCGGTCATAGTCATTTACGGTGACCACTATGCACTGAACAATACCGACCACGCGAATGTAACGAAGATGAACGCACTGCTTGGCAGACCTTATTCACTCTTTGACGTATTCAGTGTTCCTCTCATAATTCATGTACCCGGAAGCGGTGTTACCAAAACGATATCAACTGCCGGCGGACACGTAGACGTTCTTCCCACGCTCCTGTATCTGCTTGGCATCAAAAATGACAAAGCTGTAATGTTCGGACAGAATCTGATCGAGGCAAAAGAAGGTTTCGTTCCTGAACAGACACATGTTGCCGTAGGTTCTTTCATCAATGACAAAGTCTTTTTCCAGAGACCGTTTACCGATATCGAAGCCAATTACAGGGTTTATCTGAAAGATGACCTCTCGCTTCAGGATTTTCATGATTATCTGGATCAGATGAAACGGTCTGAAAAAATAATAGAAGACTGCAGACACCTGCTGGATACAAACAATATACTACTCAACTAAAAAAGGATGTGGAAAACCCACATCCTCTTTTTTATGCTTCTGATTCACAATAGATGCATCTGTATATCTTTTTTTCTCTGTCAGTCAGTTTAAACACCTGATCAAGTTCCTGTTCGACAGCCGTAATGCATCTTGGATTTCTGCATTTTATGACATTCTTCAGATATTCAGGCATGCTTATGGATTTCTTTTCGACAAGCGCACCGTCTTTTATGATATTGACGGTTGCCGAAGGGTCAACGTATCCGATAACGTCAAGATTTACCGGTATATCCGCATCTATCTTGATTATATCCTTTTTCCCCATTTTATTGCTGTGAACATTCTTGATGATTGCCACGGAACAGTCCAGCTTGTCAAGCCCGAGAAGCTCATAAAGTTTCATACCTCTTCCGGCTTCGATGTGATCTATCACAAAACCATTATTGATCGAATCAATATTCATTTATTACCTCCCGAGCAATTTAAGAATGAGCGCCATTCTCATTATTTTACCGTTGAATACCTGCTTGAAATAACATGCTCTTGGGTCATCGTCAACAGCCACGCTTATTTCATTTACACGCGGAAGCGGATGGAGGATACTGAGATCGTCTTTTGCGGATTTCAGTTTTTCGGGAGTAAGAATATAGCTGTCCTTAAGTCTGAGATATTCCTCTTCACTGAAAAATCTTTCTCTCTGTACTCTTGTCATGTACAGAATATCAAGCTGACCAATAACGCTCTCAAGATCTCCTGTTTCGAAAAACTCCATATTGTTCTTTTTTATAATATCTTCTTTGACATAAGACGGAACTATGAGTTCTTCCGGGGATATCAGCACCAGCTTGATTCCTTTGTACCTTGACATCGCATTGATAAGAGAATGAACGGTCCTTCCGAATTTAAGGTCTCCGCAGAAGCCTATTGTCATATCTGAAAGACGGCCTTTTTCCCTGTATATCGTCAGAAGATCTGCGAGGGTCTGTGTTGGGTGGCAATGTCCGCCGTCACCAGCATTGATAACGGGAATGGAGGCGTTTTTAGCTGCAACATACGCTGCGCCTTCTTTAGGGTGCCTCATTGCTATTATATCAGCATAACAGCTTATAACTTTAGCTGTATCCGCCACACTCTCTCCCTTTGCTGCCGAAGAACTTGACGCTTCCGAGAAACCTATGACATTGCCCCCGAGTTCATACATGGCAGCCTCGAAGCTCAGTCTTGTTCTTGTTGAAGGTTCGAAGAACAGTGTAGCAAGCTTCTGACCTTTGCATTTTTCGGAATATTTCTGAGGATTGTTTATTATGTCACATGCTGTCTCGATCATCTGATCTATTTCTTCAGGCGACAGATCCACAATATCAATAATACTTCTCATCTTGTTCCCCAATCAGTTTTTTATCCAGCTTTCGTCAGAAGGATTGTCTCTGAATGCTTTTAATGCAGATATATCTTCAGCTTTTATGTATCCTTCTTCTGCTGCAACTTCGGCAATGGTGTCAAAATTGGTAAGAGAAATATTGCTTATTTCGGCCTCTTTTAATCTCTCATGGCCTTTTTTCATATCATATGTGAAAATGCTGACGATGCCAAGCACATCAGCGCCTGCTTCTCTTAGAATATTGACTACCTCGATGGCACTGCCTGCCGTTGAAATAAGATCTTCGACAACTACAACTTTCTGACCTTTTTCAAGCTTGCCCTCGATCTGATTTTTTCTGCCATGGTCCTTCGCACCGGATCTGACATATCCCATAGGCATGCCTAGAAGATGAGCAGTTATGGCAGCATGTGCGATTCCTGCAGTTGATGTTCCCATAAGCACTTCTGCATCGGGATAATATTCTTTAATGAGTTTTGCAAGTCCGTTTTCTACATCGTTTCTGACATCAACCGATGTAAGTGTCAGCCTGTTGTCGCAGTAAACAGGGCTTTTGATACCGCTCGCCCAGATAAACGGTTCGTCAGGTCTGAAAAAAACAGCCCTGATAGATAAAAGGTCTTTTGCAATAAGTCTTTTCAGTTCTTCCATTATTATATCCTTTATATTTTTATAGATAAAAACTCATTTATGCATCTGTTGTATGCTTCCACGGGATCATCTGCAGCTGTGATGGGACGTCCTACAACAATATAATCGGATCCGGCCTGTCTTGCTTTTTCCGGGGTCATTATCCTTTTCTGATCCTGGGTTTCAGAACCTGTAAATCTTATTCCGGGAGTTACCGTTAAAAATTTTTCGCCGCATGTTTTATGAACTTTTTCCGACTCAAGGGGCGAACAGACTATTCCGTCAAGCCCTGCTTTTTTGGCATTCATGGCATAGTGACTGACAACTTCATCTATCGGCTTGTCAATCAGGAGGTCTCTTTCCATTATTTCCTGGCTCGTTGAAGTCAGCTGAGTGACTGCAATGAGCAAAGGACGCTTTCCC
>CACZRW010000178.1 GCA_902783675.1 uncultured Pseudomonadota bacterium
CGGCCGTCTCATAGGTCCCTATTATCCCGAACGTGCTGAACATGCGGTCCAGGTCTATCCAGCCCGCCGTGATGAACGGCTGGGTGCCCCTGGACTCAAGGTCCTTGATGAGCTCCTTGTGGGCCTTAAGCAGCTTCGCCGAGTCCTCCATGTTCTCGGCCACCATCCGGTAGAAGTCGTCGGCGGTCTCAGCCTGTATCGCTATCCTGAGGGTGTTGTCGGTGATCACCCGGTCGCTGCCCAGGCTGACGCTGCCGCCGGCGCCGAACGAGTTGGACTGGGACGCCAGGTCCATCATTTCCATGTCGTTGATGAGGCGGCAGTTGTGGGTCAGCACCCCGTTCGGCATGGAGAAGTGGGTGGCGTCCGGGTCCGTCACCTCAAGGCAGTAGGCGTACTTGTCGTTGTTGGGTATGTTGCAGTTTACGGACGCCACCCGGAGCCCAGGCTTCCCTGGCTCCGTGAAGAACGAGTCGCCGACGGCCACCTCCGAGCTCTCCTTGTCGGCATACCATGACTCCGACACCGGGTACGCGTTCCTGTGGTTGTCGGTGGTCATGAACCTGGAGCCGTCCTCGAACGTGATGGACACGAACGGCCTGGAATACGGGATCCTGACCACCGACGCCTCGACCTCCCTGCCGCAGGAGCGCACCGTGACCTTCTCGGTCTCCTTTCCGTCGTCATGGTGCGTGAGGAAGTAGGCCCTCTCAAGCGAGGTCTCCTCCCATTCCCCTCCGACCTTTAGGTTCACGGACTGGCTGCCCTTGAAGCAGCACGAGGCTATCTTGGAGCCCTTGGAGGCAAAGATGTTGTAGCGGTATATCTCCCTGTTGCATATGTCCCTGATGAACTCCATGTCCACTATGGACTTCCCGTCCCCCTCGGACTTCGATATGTTCATGGTGGTGACCGGGAAGGTGTACGGTATGCCTCCGTTCATCTGGTCGCCCTTGTCGAACACGTCCAGGTAGAGGTCCTGCAGCTCGTTGACGTATTCGCACAGGAAGTCGAGGTAGTAGTCCTTCTTGCTGTCGTCATCCACCGACGACGGGGAGTTTATGGGAAGCTGGTCGAACGGGAAGTACCAGTCCATCTCCTCAAGCATCTTCCTGACCTTGGGCCGGTCGAACAGGGACACGTTGGTGAACGGAGACTCTATGCCGTTGCGGGACACGTTGTTGACCGAGAGGATGAACTGCCTGAACTCGCTCCTGAGCTGGCTCCTCAGGTACTGGGAGCTCCTCAGCTCCCTGAAGTCTATCCGCTCCTTGTACAGCAGTATGTGGGCTATGTCGAAGAAGAACGTGCCTATCGCCAGGGCGCCGGCCAGGTTGGAGGCGAACTCATGGACGATCTCGCATACGCCGCCCACGTACTCGCCCACGCTCTCAGGAGGAAGCGAGCGGTAAGTCCCGAAGTCCTTGCCTCCGACGACGTAGAGCGACGCATTCCACGACCAGCAGTACGGAATGGTGATGCTGGTCTCGTCGGCCAGCCCCAGGGTGTAGTCCAGCACCTTGCCGAAGAGCCTCTTGGCCTCCTCCTCGCCATACATCTGCTTGACCTTGCGGTAGAAGTAGTCGAACCCTATGGCCTTGCGGACGGGGGCTATCGACTCCTGGATGAACGCCTGCATGTTGCGGCTGGACTTGTTGGCGTTGTCGTCGATGGACACGGCGTTGAGCGTCCCCTTTATGTCCATGACCCTGTCCACCGTGCCGAGGAAGTCAAACTTGTCGGCTGAAAGCCCGTGCATCTCCATCAGCGCATCCGCGGCCTTCTCATGGTCTATGCCCCCGTAGGCGTCCTTCACCCTGGCCAGGCACGTCCTTGCAAGTGCCCTGATCGTCCGTCCCGTAGAAATCCTGTCTTCCTCAGACTCGTTTAACATGGCTAAGATTCTCCTGTAATGCTTCCATTCCTCTTCAAGGAACCCGTGGGGCGGGCAGCCCTCCTGAGGTCCACGACTCCGTCCCTGGACAGGCACCGTCCAGATCCGTCGTACATCCGCTGGTTCGGTGACGCCAGCACCATCCTGTCATCGTCCTTCGACGAAGGCCTTGCAGACTCCATGACGTACCGGCCGCACTTGATGAAGTCATAGCCGTGCACCATGGCGCTGGCGGCCTCGTAGTCAAACCCGGTATATATGCAGAACCGCATGTCCGGGTCCTTGTCCTTCAGCATGTCCATGAGCCTCTGGACGTCCTCGGGATAGGACAGGGGGTCCCCTCCTGACAGGACGAGGTTCCTGGTCCTGTTCCTGACGCAGTAGTCGTAGATGAAGTCCACGAGTCCCTCCTCCACCTCCAGCATGCGTCCCGCCGACGGATCCTGGAGGACCGGACTCTGGCATCCCCGGCAGTGGTGGCCGCACCCCGCTATGAACAGTATGGCCGCATGCTCGTCCGACGGCCAGTCCAGGAACGACGTAGATATGGACGATATGGGCAGCATCACATCCCCCCGTGCATGAGCGTCCTGCTGTCCAGGTAGAAGTTGCCGCCGTTGAGCACCACTATGGAGTGGCGCCTGAGCGACGAGCTGCGCACGATGGTGAACCCGAGCAG
The DNA here is from genome assembly GCA_902783675.1 of uncultured Pseudomonadota bacterium. Classification (GTDB taxonomy): domain Bacteria; phylum Pseudomonadota; class Alphaproteobacteria; order CACZRW01; family CACZRW01; genus CACZRW01. Next base: position 2,574 of record CACZRW010000178.1, read on the forward strand.
CCTGGCGTCCATGTCTATGACGGCCACCTCCACGCTGACGTCGTCAGTCCCGTACACGTCGTGCACGCCTTCGTCGTCGGATTCGTATCGTCCGCACACCGAACGGCACCGGGTGGCTATGAAAACGTTGCCCTCGCCATCCTCGACCTCCACCGCGCAGAACTTGAGCTGCGCCAGGAGCCTTCCTGTCTTCGTCCCTACGTCTATCATGATGGCTTAAAATAAGCTGTCCGTACGCATCCGTCTACGCCATGAAGACGTTGCATATGGGGAAGCGTTCATGAAGCTCCGTCATGAGCCTCTCCTCGTCCGTACGCCCTTCATCCTTGTCCGAGTCGTTTATCTTGCCCCCGCCCGGAAGCGACACGTCAGAGAACTTCCCCCTGACGGTGCCCAGCACTATCTTCGCCTTGGCCAGCGCCATGGCCTTCACCCAGTTGTCGCCGAACTGCTTGTCGTCCGAGCGGACGCACTGGGCCTCGACCACGATCCACCCCTTCTCCTGCTTCGCCTTCACGGGGTCAGGATAGAGCGTCAGGATCCGGCTCCTCGGATCATAGGAGAAGTCATAGTCCCCGCCCAGCATCTTCTGGGAGAGGTCCAGGTACGACATGGCGAGCTCATAGTTCGTCCACCCCGCTCCGGCCGGACGCCCCAGCATCGGGAAGCCTATGGCTCCGTTGGCGATGAGGTCGTTCATGTAGTTGTCTATCTTCCCCGCACCGACG
>CACZRW010000179.1 GCA_902783675.1 uncultured Pseudomonadota bacterium
ACCACAGCCGGAAACTGACAACTATCTCACCATGCAGGTGACAAATAGAGAAATAACCGTCAAATGCTTCCTGCCGGATGGGCAGGAAATTGATAAAGTGACTTTGACTAAAAATTGACTTTGAAATCTGGCATGCCAATACATTTTCTTCACTAAAAAACCTCCGGGGAATATCCCCGGAGGCTATATTTTTATTCGCCGTATACTTCTCTGAGCTTGCCGAGAGCTTCGTCTGGAGCAATGCCCTTGTTGGCCAGGTACTCGTTGAGAACCTTGAAGTCCGTCTTGGTCTTAGCTTCTTCCAGCTTGGAAAGCTCAGCTTTCAGGCTCTTCAGTTCTTCGGTCTTTTTCTCGATTTTTGCCTTGAATGATTCAATCTTTGTGTCGTAGTTAGCGATTCTTGCCATGCTATTCCCTCCAAAATTATAATTATCAAACTTCTCTTATTTTACACTATATTTTACATTTATGCAATAAGAAAAACACGCCAATGCGCGGTTTTTGTAACTGCCTGAACGGGCTGTCAACGGGATATGCAAACCATCAGTCAGACCGGCTTTTTCCCTGCAGGCGGCGTGAAGGACAATTTTTTTGCCGGCCTTGTAATAGCTGGCTTCCTCAAGCGTATGTATAAGTGAAAGACAAGGAAAGATTTGAAATGCATGGAAGATTTGAGAGGAGCGGTTATCATGACTGAGGCAAAGAAACTTGAACTTACAGAGGCAGTGTTGAAGAAGAATGCCAGCAAAGGATATGTGTTCCCCCTGCCTGTCATGCCCCTGCCCTCATTTCCCAGCCCCAAGCCCATCGCGCCCTTCAAGGCGAAGATAGGTTGGTAAGATAAGACATATGAACGGAACAGCAAAGGCCACGCCATTGCCAACGCTGTTCCTATTTTTAGTATGAACACTTGACGAGCGCAAGCCGAAGGCACAGCGGTGGGCAATTTTTGTGTTCGTTAGGCAGGGGCAGGCCAATGGTAGGAAGAATCTAATAAAGAGTGATTTTTGAAAGGAGAGGATGTTTATGAAAGCTTTTTGGCAAGTTGGAGGAATACTGATGCTGGCGGCAGGTTTTTTCCTGGTGGGGTGCAGCTCTGGGGTGGCAGAACAGCCTGTGACGAAAGCTGCTGCCCAGCAGGGACAGAAGGATTTTCCGTCTTTCAAGGCCAGGGATTTGCAGGGGAATGAAGTGACAAATGCGATCTTTGCCCAAAAGAAAATCACGGTGGTGAATATCTGGGGCACTTTCTGCCCGCCCTGCATCGGCGAAATGCCGGAACTGGGAGCATGGGCCAGGAATATGCCTGCAGGGGCACAGATCGTGGGCATTATCTGCGATGTCAGGGATGCGCAGGATGCTGAGACCATAGGAGCAGCTAAGGATATCCTGGGCAAGGCCGGAGCAGAGTTCGTAAATCTCGTGCCGGATGAGGCCCTCATGAATTACCTTGATGGCGTGGAGGCTGTGCCTACGACCATTTTCGTGAATGCGGAGGGAAAAGTGGTGGGCAGTCCCGTGGTGGGGGCTGACGTGGGTGCCTACAAGGCCTTTGTGGAGGAATATCTCCATGAGTGAGGGAAAAAGGAGATTGCTCTTGCAAGGGGGACTTTTGCTGATGGCTGCCATCAGCATGGGCTATGGCGTGAGCCGGGGGGAAGCAGCCATCGTCTTGCGCAAGGCTGTGCGGGTCTGCATGGAATGCATTGGACTGGGTTAGCAGGGGGGCGTGTGACTTGCGGCAATCCATCAGGCGCAAGCTCATTCAGACGCTTGCCTTTTTCATAACCAATCCCCGGTTGGGCAATTTCCTGTCGGGCAGGCTCTACAAGGGAGAGTGGAAGAGTCTCTGCGTGCCGGGGCTCAACTGCTATTCCTGCCCGGCGGCGACTTTTGCCTGCCCCATAGGGGCCTTGCAGGCAGTCATCTCATCGGCAGGTCTTTGGTTCAGCTATTATGTTGCGGGTTTCCTGCTGGCGGTGGGAGTGGTCTGGGGGCGGCTCGTCTGCGGCTTCCTCTGCCCGTTTGGGCTGTTTCAGGAGCTCCTGCACAAGGTTCCCCTGCCGAAAAGGAAGTTGTGGGCTCCTCTGCTCTATGTGAAATACGTGATTTTGATAGTGTTTGTCCTGTTGCTCCCCCTGCTCTGGACAGATTTTTCCGGCGCGGGCGGGCCGGCTTTCTGCGAGTACATTTGCCCGGCTGGCACCCTGGAGGCAGGGCTGCCGCTTCTGGCGGCCCGCCCGGAATTCCGGCAGGCCCTGGGAGGGCTCTTTGCCTGGAAATTGCTGGTGCTGGTGCTGGTCATCATAGGGTGCATGATGAGCTATCGCTTTTTCTGCAAGCTCCTCTGTCCCCTGGGCGCCATCTATGGGCTTTTGAACCGCATCAGCCTTTATCGGCTGCAGCTTAGCCGGGAAGCCTGTGTGGCTTGCGGCAAGTGCCAGAGCGCCTGTCCCATGGGGGTGAATCCTGTCGGCAATCCAGGGGCAGCAGAGTGCATCCGTTGCGGGGAATGTGTGGCGGCCTGCCCCCGGCAGGCCCTGTCTCTCAGATTTTCAGCCGATGATATATGCAAATGAATGGCGGCAGGGCAAGGCGCACTTTGAGTGTATCTTTTTTTGCTGATGGCGCTTCTGCCCCATGGCGGAAGGAGGAGAATGGTCATGAAAAAAGCCTTGCCCTGGCTGGGAAAAGAGCAGGCGGCTGCTGAATACTTGCAGCATTGTTATGAGGTGCCCAAGGAAAGGCCAAGGCTGCCCCTGGAAGATGAAGCTTTTGTGTCCAGATGGCAGGAGGCCGAAGGACGCGGCGTGCTGGATTTTTTGTCAGAGGAATTGGGCTTGCCGGTCTTTGCTTTCCCTTGGGAAACTGAGGATGGCTTGCGCATTTCCTTTGC
>CACZRW010000180.1 GCA_902783675.1 uncultured Pseudomonadota bacterium
TTACGGTGATTCCCGGTGAAAAAATACAGTCGTCATTATACAGTTTGTTCATTTTTCCGGATTGAAGAAGCTTACGATGATAGATATGGAAGTTCCGTTCTGTTTCAGGATCACCAATAGCAAAATACAATGTGCTGCAACGGCACAGACATTCTTCCTGTGCCCTCGCACCAATAAGAACACCGCCTCCGACATTAGTAGCAGAAGCAAAATTAAGCACGCATACACGATTATCCGGATAGCTTCTTGCCGCTTCAAAACTGCGTTTTTGAGAAACCACTATATTGGCAGGAATAGAAAAACGGTGTTGTCTGGGCATTGATTTTATATCATCGGTAGTCCTTACTATGTATTGATCATGTATCGTATCAGAAATTGATTTCGAAAGGTTTATATCCTCATTGCATAGCTCTTCTGTATCCGCAAAAATAGTTATTAAGTTTTGCAATTAACTTCTCCCCCTTGAATATTATATAAGGTGTTATTTCTCTACAAGTAAACCCTTCAAGGCTTCAACCTCAGCTTCATTCAAAGAAATACCTTTTCCCATCTTTTCGTGTCCGGGAGCCCAGTCTCTGATATCAAGTTTCGGTACCGCACCATTCCATGATATCATATTAACTTCTTTAGTCCATCCGCTTTTGCCAGTAGAAAGCACTCCGAGTTCTTCGACAATATTATAAGTGAATTCCGCCATTTAAAATCCTTCCTTTCGATGATCAATTACTGATCCAATTATAACAGTATTACATACTTTTTTCAATCAGATCATGTTTTATAGTAAACGACAAATTCAAATTACCAAAAACCGCCCAACAACGCCCCATACGGAGCGTGTCAGGCGGATAAGTGCGAGAATCAAACGATTCATCAAAGTCCAAGCATATCAAGTATTTCGGCTTTTGGCTTTACTCCTACTGAGGTATTCACATTCTTTCCATCCTTAAATACAGCTACTGTAGGTATGCTCATAATGTTGAACTTCTGTGCAAGCTCTCCCTGCTCGTCAACATTCACCTTGCCCACCTTGATGCTGTCGTATTCCTCTGCTATCTCATCTATAACAGGTGAAAGCATCCTGCATGGCATGCACCATATTGCCCAGAAATCAAGCAATACCGGCTTATCGGACTTCAATACCTCTGCCTCGAAATTTTCTGATGTTATTTCTATTACTGACATTTTTATCACTCCTTGTTTTTATTGTTCCCAATTATAATAAAATACAAATATTATTTCCGATGCTACATGATGTCTCAAACTTTAGATCAATACTGAAAGTGGAAGGTATCTGAAAAACTTTTGATAACCTTAAGTTCATCACTATCCACTGACCAATAAGTACCGACCATTAAAAATCAAAAAGTTTTATTTGCTTTTCTTCTTTTTGGTATTACGCTTCTGAGCATTCTTTGCAGCTTTATATTCTTTTTCTTTTGCTGTGGGCATTTTAAGTGCGCCAAAGGTTTTTGCATTGAGTAAAGCCTTGACAAATTGGGGATGCTTCTCGGTAAATTCCGGCTCCATCTCAGGATGATTTACTATAAATCTTTCCTGCTGTAACGCATATATGCTTGCAATATTCAAAGCACCAATGAACAGATACATAATTACAGACAACACCGCTCCTATACCGATATATGGGTATATGGTAAGGAAGATATCCGCAATCGCAAGCACCACGCCTATCATTATGATAACGTGCTTGATGTGACGCTTCCTGTCAAATGTTGCCGCAAAGAAACCCACTATAGGTATTATAGCCAACGCAAACGAACATATACCGTGTAATATCGAATCCCATGCAGAACCATAGTTTCCGAAAGCTTCACCGACAGATCCGCCCAGCATCATCTGAAGCGCACTCTGGGATATAACCACCTTTGCACACAAAAGCTTCTGTGCCTGAAGCAATGACTTATTCAAAGCATTTACAGACTTTTCTGTATACTTGTCACGATCTATGCTTCTTGCTTCATCTATAAGACTTGCAATAGATTCTATATCGACACCATCAGCTATTGTGTATGTCCATTCATAATTTGCAGTGTCTATAGACCTGATCAGAGTACCTTCATCAGCATCATAGGATGGTTCTGCATTCTCAGCAGAGTTTTCAGAGGCTTCGGAAGCTTCTGTGCTTTCCTCTTTATCGTCCTCCTTCGGCGCTTCAACAAGACTTTCGTAGGCTTTTTTCAGCTCTGCTTCTGCTTTGTTTATTTCCTCCTGAGAGGCAAGCTTTCTATAAGCATTATCAATATCAGGGGTTATATTCAGATCATCGCTTATATACAGATGTGTATACAAAAACGGATAGGTCAGAAAGAACAGTGTAACAACAAAAGCTATGACAATAAAAATCCTAAGTATCTGAGACGGTGTTGACAGCGGCTTTTTCTTTTTAGGAACATTTATAACAACTACTTTATTTTTTTTCTTTCTGCCTTTATGCCCTTTACCTGTCTCTGTTTCGTCAAAGGATACATCAGTTTCGCTTTTTACAGCAATTTTCTTATTATCAGATACCTTTTCTGTCTTGTTTTCCTGTTCAGATTCTGTTACATTTTCCTCCGTTTGTTCTGCTGTATTTTCAGCATCATTATTCCTTAATTCCTTTTCCATTAAGTGATAGTCCTTTCATTTTGGAGATACCGTTTTATCATACGGTATTGAATTTTTCCTTGTAGCTTTCTATAGTGGCCTCAATTACCTTCAAAGCCTCTTCCCTGCCCTTTACCTCATCAACTACAGTTTCCTTATTCTCCAGAGATTTATAAACTGAGAAGAAATGAGTCATTTCGTCAAAGATATGTGCAGGCAGATCAGATATATCATTATAGCCGTTATAGGTAGGATCATTGAAGGGTATAGCAATGATTTTCTCATCATTTCTGCCGTTATCAAGCATGGTTATAACACCGATCGGATAACACTGGATAAGCGTCAGCGGGAAAATCTGTTCAGAACAAAGCACAAGCACATCAAGAGGATCAAGGTCGTCTGCATATGTACGAGGTATAAATCCGTAGTTTGCAGGATAATGTGTAGATGTGTGCAGGATACGGTCAAGCTTCAGAAGACCGCTTTGTTTGTCAAGCTCATATTTAGCCTTGCTGCCCTTTGGGATCTCTATTACCACCATAAAATTCTCCGGTGTGATCCTTGAGGAATCCATATCGTGCCAAATATTTTGCATAATAGATGCATCTCCTTAAAATATATTATTATTCAGCCGTCTATAAAACACAGCCAAAATCCAGTGTTTTACGGACTGCCATATCATTATATAAACAGATTATAACATAAAAATTATTATTTCTCCATAGTTTTTTAGTAATTTTATTAAAAATTTCGGATTTTTTTATCTCATAATTTCTATACAAACAAAATCGTATATTTTATTGAAAATCCTGTAAAATAATGGTAGAATTGTTGTATATATTATTACGGAAACCGGTGATCATTATGGCTCGAAAAAAATTCTCTGTCAGCTTATATACCAACAGAGGAACCACACGCAAAATGAATCAGGATAATTACTATGTCAACGGCAGATATTCTGAAGATCCGAACCAGAAAGAAATGATGTTTTCAGAAGATTATAACAATGGTATTTTTGCTGTTGCTGACGGAATGGGAGGAGAAAGTGACGGCGAGTTTGCTTCACTTACAACTGTACAAAGCCTTAAAGAACTAAGCGCCGAACAGCTGCCTGAAACAGAAAGTGTTTCGTCATGCATAGATAAAGCAAACAATAAAATATGTGAAAAAGTAAAGGAAACCGGAAAGCGTTCCGGCACCACTATAGCTATGGCAGCTGTAAACGACATCGGCGCTGATATCTATAATATCGGCGACAGTAAGGTTTTCTTGTATTCGAAAGGCAGTCTTACACAGCTGTCAAAGGATCACACTGTTACAGCGCAGATGGTGGAAGCAGGTCTTATCACTAAAGAACAAGCCAAAAAGGACAGAAGAAGTCATCAGCTTTTTCAGCACATCGGTATAGCTCCTGAAGAAATGAAGATATCATTATATGAGCAAAAGGGTATTTCTCTGGAGCCTGATGATATAATTATCATTTGTTCTGACGGAATGACTGACGGACTTGAAAATGAGGATATTATCGACATAATCGAAAACAATGCTGAATATGATATCCTTGCAAGGGAACTGGCAGAAAGAGCCATTGAGAACGGAAGCAAGGACAATGTAACCGTACTCACCGTCATGAAAAACAAAAATGAAAGCAGCACCAAAGACACACTGCTGAACATCATTATCTGTATCTGTGTTGCTATATTGGGGACAGCAGCCGGATATTTTATCACCAGACTTATCATTGGCCTTATATCTTAATAATAATATTGTTTTACGGAGGTTATTTATGAGCAGCTTTACAAACGTGGATATTACTACACTAAATGATAATTTCTTCAAAAAAATCGGCAGTGAATGGATGCTTGTCACCGCAGGAGACAGCAATGGCTTCAACACAATGACTGCCAGCTGGGGCGGCGTTGGTGTACTGTGGAACAAAAATGTTTCCTTCACATTCATACGTGACAGCAGATACACAATTGATTTCATTGACAAAAGCGATTATTTCTCCCTTTCCTTCTTCGGAGGCGAAATGAAAAAGGTGCTTGCTTTCTGTGGCGCGAACTCAGGCAGAGATGTGGATAAGATCAAGGAAACAGGTCTTGTTCCTGTATTCGATGCATCCGCTCCTTACTTTGAACAGGCTGAGCTTGTACTTGTGTGCAAAAAACTATATAAGCAAAGGATGACTTCGGAAAGCTTCTGCGATAAAACACTTTCAGAAACCTTCTATTCCGACAATGACTGGCACGAGATATTTGTGGGAGAAATAATAAGTGTGCTGAAAAAATCATGAGAAATATACTAATTACAGGCTCTTCAAGGGGTATAGGTGCCGCTGCTGCGCGGCTTTTCTCTCTTTCCGGAGATAATGTGATAATTAACTTTAATCATTCCGATGTGTCTGCACACAAGCTTTACAACGAGATAATTTCAAATGGATGTCATGCGGATATAATAAAAGCCGATGTTTCGGATCCGGATGATGTAAAGAAAATGTTCGCATTTATTGAAGAAAGATACAATGGAGTTGATGTGCTTGTCAACAATGCTGGCATTGCGCAAACAAAACTGTTTACGGATATTACCAATCAGGACTGGAATATCATGCTGTCAACAAATCTCAGCAGTGTTTTTTATTGCTGCCGGTCAGCCCTCCCCTATATGATACGAA
>CACZRW010000181.1 GCA_902783675.1 uncultured Pseudomonadota bacterium
GAGGATCGTTTTATGCTGACTGGAATTGAAAACCTGAAAGAAACAATGAAAAAGGATGGCCATCCGGATCGTTTTGTAAATCAATATGAATTTCTCCATATGCTGATGCCGGATATGTATTATATGGGCGGACATGCTGTTGTGCCCGGAAGTGAGAGCACTGATCAATACGGCGTGTTATGGCGCTTCCAGGAAGGGCAGATGGGATCATTCCCGGTTCATGACGCGCAGCATAAAGTGATCAAGGACATCTGTGAGTGGGATAAGGTGCTGACCCATTTACCGGTCGCTCCGGATGCACCGGAGTTCTGGGGAATGCTGAACGGGATCGCGTCCCAGGCAGTGCCCGGGGAACAATATGTCACAGCCGTTGCGGTGCAGGGCGTGTTTGAGCGGCTTCATGCGCTTATGGGCATGGAAGATGCGATGATCGCCCTGTATGAGGAGCCGGAAAAGGTACATGAACTGATCGACTTCATTACGGAAGCGGAACTGGATTTCGCGAAGAACATCATGGATCATGTCCCGTCCGTAAATGCCTTGTTCCATCACGATGACTGGGGATCGGGTACCAATTCGTTCCTTTCTCCGGCGATGTTCGACGAATTCATTACCCCTGCTTATAAGAAGATCTACGGCTACTGGAGAGAACGCGGCGTTGAGCTCATCGTACATCACAGTGACTCCTATGCCGCCAACCTCGTGCCGGCCATGATCGAAATGGGTGTGGATATCTGGCAGGGCGCCGTCCCCGAGAACGATATCCCGAAGCTGGTGGAACAGTATGCGGGACAGATCACCTTCATGGGTGAGATCCGGACGCTGGCGATCGACATCCCCAATGTAACGCATGAGCAGATCGCTGCGGAAGTGGAACGTGCCTGCCGGAAATGCAAGGGACCGTCTTTCATTCCCTGTCTGACTGCCGGATTGCCGATCAGTCATTTCGGAGATACCTATGAACAGGTCAGTGCGGAAATAGAAAGAATGAGCAAGGAAATGTTTTCGTAAATCTTTGGAAAACAGAAGGCCGACAAGAGATAACGGAGGGTCTGCCATTGGCATCGTATACCGGATTCTCTGAACTGAAATCGCCCTGAAAAACAACGGAAAGGATTAGCCCCGGGAGTCAGACCATGATCAGACTCCCGGGGATTTTTATCGGCAGGACCCGGTTATGCGTTTATAAACAGGCTTCGGAAGAATACAAAAGGTAATCGCCGCAATAAGCATGTGAGTCTTATCAGGAGCCCTGGGGGATGTGGGGGCGAAGCTCCTGTCCCGCATAAAGATCGGGCAAAGCCCGTTCCATACGGGACAGGGCAAATCCAAAAAGGTAGCCGCTGCGCGGTCAATCATAATTCGTCGCTGCGCTCCGCCCCAATTAAACCCGGGCGCGGTGGAAATGCTGAAATTCACCGGGCATACTGTCTCCGCACCCGCAGTTTACGTAGAAATAAACTTAACTCCTATAGTAGAGAAAAACAAAGATTTTTCGGATAATTGACTGCCGCTGCTAAATTCTTTCGATAACTCCGGAAGAAATGATCCCTGTGACAAGGCCCGATATCACCCCGTAAAGCAAAAGGAGCGGGAGATACCACATGATGTTTTGGTTCTGCATCAGTACCGCCGCGGCGAGACACTGTCCGAGGTTATGGGACACGGCACCGGCAATGCTTATCCCGATGATCCCGAATTTCTTTGATCGGGAGCAAAGGCTCATGATCAGGATGCTGAAAAAGGCGCCGGCAAGGCTGTAAACCATCATGACCGCGTTCCCGAAAAGGATCGAGGTCAGAATGACGCGAATCGTGCCGATCAGCAGCGCGTCGGCAAGTCCAAGCCGCAGCAGCGCGAGGACCGTGACGGTATTGGCAAGTCCGATCTTGGCTCCGGGAACGGCAAAACTGAAAGGGATCAGGCTTTCGACATAGGAAAGGATCATCGCAAGCGGGATCATGACGCCCCGCATGGCAAGACGCCGGCTTCCGGTGAGCTGTTTCTGTTTATTTTCCATCGCTTACTTCAACGATCAGTTTATGCGGCAGACAGATGATCGTCTCTCCGGGTTTTGAGATCTGTCCCATTTGTTCGCAGATCTTATCGGGACAGTCCGCGTCGGTCACATAGGCCTGACCGTTTTCAATGACGATCGTATTGGTCCCGAGATCCGTTGAAAGGGTAAAGTTATCATCACGGTCCAACGGAAGTTCTGTCAGCAATTCGTTATCAGAGTAGATACGGA
>CACZRW010000182.1 GCA_902783675.1 uncultured Pseudomonadota bacterium
AGCTGTACTGATGATTGGAAGCATATCCTTCTGAAAACCATAGGCATATCCCTTATTTGCTTCTCTATTCATATGGATTGCAAGGGATGGTATAACTGCCACATCCTTATCAAAATTAATAAGAACAGATTTTATATCGTTGCCATCTTTTACAAGAATTCTTCCCGCCACTGAAAGAGGGCGATCGAACCAAGGAGCAAGAAGCATTCCTCCATACATTTCCACATTAAGACGAACATAACCGTCCTGACGGATCTCATTATTTTCTTTAAGCTTTGGACATGGTGAATCACTATGACTCGCAATTATCTTGAAACCTTTATAATCTGGCTTAGGTATGGTAAATGCAATGAGTGATGAATCATTTCTTGTAACATAATACTTCCCGCCAGCCTGAAGCTTCCATATTTCAGATTCCTTAAGTCCTGTAAATCCTTCTGCACCAAGGATTGATTTTGCATTTTCAATAACATGATATGCCGTTGGCGACTTATCGATAAGACTTAATATTTCTTTGGCATATTCTTTATTCATTTTCTTCCTCCACTTTATCCTTCAAGTTTTTTACATATCTCTACATACTCATTAATAAATTCTTCTGCTTCTCCATAAATGAAATCAGCATCATTATCCTTTGCAGCAAACTCATGTTTCTTTGCACGTTCACTGAATGATTTAAGACCCAAAGTTGCCATAGTACTCTTAATTGAATGAGCATCTATTTCATAAGCTAAAAGGTCTTTTGCTTCAAGATTTTTTCTCATTCTTTCAGCACGTTCCGGACCTTCAGCAGCAATATCTGCCACTATTTCTTCAAGCATTTCTTCATCATCTCCACAATGGAGCAATGCCTTACTATAATCCAGTCCTTTTATAGCTGTAAGTTTTCTCTTTATTGCAGACATATTTCCTGTCACATTATCTTGAAGCTCTTCATTATCTTCTTTTGATTCCATATCAAAGGCTTCTTCCTGTGGTGCATATTCAGCAAATGCCACCGCTCTAACCTTATCATGTTGAAGCAGTGTTTTGACTGTCTGTTCAAGAACTTTGGAATCCAAAGGTTTTGTAAGGTAATCATCAAAACCTTCGTCCATATATTTCTGACGGCTTCCTGCAACTGCGTTCGCAGTAAGCACAACTACCTTAGTGTCCTTGTTAAGTGAATCTTCATCCTTTCTTATTCGATGCAATGTTTCGATTCCATCTGGCTTAGGCATCATATGGTCAAGCAATATGAGGTCATATTTTTTCTCTTTACACATTTCAATAGCACGTATACCCGTACTACACAAATCCGGTTTTATTCCTGTTCGCTTCAGGAAGAGTTTTACTATTGTAAGATTCGACTGATTATCATCAACTGCAAGCACATTTGCATCAGGAGCTGTAAAGTCGCATTCTTCTGGTGCATCATTATGCTCAATCTTCTTTTCCATAAAATCTTCAGCAAGGGCTTTTTTAGTAAGATATTTTATTGGAAGTTTAACCCAGAATTCTGAACCAACCCCATACTCACTTTCAACTCCCACGCTGCCATCCATGGAATCAACTATGCTCTTTACAATAGCAAGGCCGAGGCCCGTTCCCTCTATGTTGACATTTGTCTTAATATCTGCTCTTGCAAATGCTTCAAACAGATGTGGCTGATCTTCCTTACGGATTCCCTTTCCAGTATCCTTCACAGATATGTTTAGATCATAGCCTTCATCAGTATAACTGCCTCCAAGCTTAAGCGTAATCGAACCTTTCTCTGTATACTTAACCGCATTATTGATGAGATTGACAAGTATCTGTCTTATTCTGAATTCATCTGTTTCCACTTCATCAGGAATCTCATCAGTTAACTCAGTTTTTATCTCAAGACCTTTTTCATCTGCTCTCTCTTTTACAAGTGATATAACATCATGAAGCATATCTGACATGAAAAATCTGTTTTCATTAATCTCCAGTTTGCCCGCTTCAATCTTAGAGAAATCAAGAACATCATTTACAAGCATGAGAAGCATATTTCCTGAAGTTTTTATACTTCTGGAATACTCATCGATTACCTTGTCATCATTCTCTCTAAGAATCATTTCATTCATACCCAGAATGGCATTTATAGGCGTTCTTATCTCATGAGACATACTTGCAAGGAATCTTGTTTTTGCCTCGGATATATCGATAGCATGCTGCTTTTCCATATTGATTTTTCTAAGATCGTAAACCTGCTGGATTACTATAAATACAAGGAAAAATCCAAGGCCTACAACTATAGGTATTGACTCCTGCATTGACGAAACAATCATAAGAACCAGAAGCTGCACTATATCAAAAACAAGGAATCCCAGGAAACCAATGCACGTATATCTATAGTCACTGATATTCCCTTTGATTGCATCATTTAGCAAAATCAAAATTCCTGCCACTGCCAGTATTACAAGTATCACGTTCATGACATTTCGCACATCGTAATAAGGCAATATACCAGTGAAATGAAGTATCGGCCAGACTATAGCATTCAAGCAGGAAGCAAGCATCACAAATGACATGCTCTTTTTATATCTGCCATGTTGAAGCGAATTCAGGTATATGGCCAAGGCAAATGGAATCATGTTACATAGCATATAGCTGACCAGGCCATTTACATGATATACACCAAAGATAAATGGAAATAGATATGAATCTGTTACCAGCCATAGTGAAAAAACAAATATACCAAGTGCTCCGTACAGCATATCAATTTTCAGTTTGTAACATATCTCAAGAACAAAACTTACAATGACAACCACTAACGAGAAGATTAATACGATAGTAGCCAGGACAAATGATATCCCTTCCGAACGCATCAGATAGCTTATTGCCCCTAACCTCGTACTTATTATAGCCTCCGGTATAACATGATCCTCTTCTAACGTGGACAATCTGACAATCTTAATATCAGCACCGGCATCCGATGAACTAAGGGGAACCATAAAATATATCTTTTTTAGTATTCCACCTGGAATATTAACATCTCTTTTCTCAATGAAGTCCTTCCTCAACTCACCATTAACATATACCGCCACATCCTTTCGCGTGAAAAAGAATAGGTACTCATTATCCTTTACATCATCAGGAAGTGTTGAAACAACTGTATAATTCTCTTCATCACTGTCAGAAACACTCCATCCTTCTAAAGGGTGAACTGAATCTCCCTTTAAAACATCTGACCTATTTAATACTCCATAATAAATAAAAACAAAGGCATTGAATACAAGCAAAAAACACAGCACAACCTTAACTGTCATAACGCTTATATCCAGAAGCCTTTGATCTCGATTCTTATTCATGAAAGTCTCCTCATATATCATAAAACAACTAGAACATTTGGAATTAGATTATACCATATTTCGCTATATACTCAAACAATAAAGAGGAGTTCTTTAGTGGATTATTCTTCTTTCTTCTTTTCCTTTGCCTCAACAAACCACTTATGATTATCTCCATAATAAAGATGACTTTCATATCCATCTACACAGATTGTATATCTTATTCCTGATGCCCCCGCTCTCAGGCTTGCTG
>CACZRW010000183.1 GCA_902783675.1 uncultured Pseudomonadota bacterium
GGCAGCTATATCTGGTCGAAGATTGTGCTGATGGCCATCGTATCGCTCATACAGACATTCCTCTTTATTATAATAGGTAATAGTATCATGGGGCTGAGCGGACTGTTTGGTACCTGGTGGCTCATACTCTTTGTCACTGCCCTGCTGGCCAACCTGACGGGACTCATCCTCTCACAATGCCTCAGCTCGATTGTGGCCATCTACATCAGCATTCCCCTGCTGCTTATCCCACAGATATTGCTCTGCGGACTCGTAGTGAGCTTTACAGACCTGACACCTAAGAGCACCACGGGCAACGTGCCACTGATAGGTGAACTAATTCCCTCGCGATGGAGTTACGAGGCATTGGCTGTAACCTCATTTACCGACAATGACTACGAGAAACCCTTCTTCGCAATTGACAAGGCGCGACAGGAGAATCAGTTCTACAACATGGGCTTCCTCTATGAACTGCAGTCGCAATTGGAGACCATGAACGACGAGATACGACGGGGCAAGGAGCCCGATCCCTCCCGTTTGCGAGTGATACGCAACAACTTGCCTACGCTCACCGCTTTCTGTGACATGCCTGTCTATGAGGGCGACTATTCCTACGACGCACTCCACAGCTACTTAAAAAAGGCCGAAAGCATTCTTTCCGAACGCAGCAACAAGCTCACAATGAGCAAAGACAGAATGGTTGGCAAGCTGGTGAGACAACAGGGAAAGGAACATTTCCTTGAGGTAAAGAAAAACAACTTCAACATCAAACTGGAGGAGTTTGTGACAGGGGCAGACAACAAGCGTATGATTGAAGTGGTCGATGACTGGATTGTGCCACGCACTGGCATCATTTACCTGACGCCACACAACAAAATAGGACGCGCTCCGTTTTATAGTAGTGAGAAAGTGTTGGGCGACTGGCATATCAAGACGCTATGGTTCAACATAGCTGTACTGCTGGCAATGGCACTCGTGACCATTATCTTGCTACTCACAGACTGTCCGGGACGCTTCATGAGAAAAGAACAATAGAATTTAATAACAATAATTTTTTAATAACAATAATCCAAAACAAAACAAAATCATGAAAAAGCTTTCTATTTTCGCTGTAGCAATTGCAGCAATGGCTTTCACTGCATGTGGAGGCAACAAGGGAACACAAAACGCTGAGCAGACTGAGACCGAGACCTCTTTCGAGCAGTCTCAAGTAGAGGAGAAGATCAAGATGGAGCTTGACAGTTTGGCTGAGGCTCTGGGTAAACTCGACAAACTGCCTATCATCCAAGAAGGCGAGCAGGGCATTCAGCTCACCGACGAGGAAAAGCAGGTTAAGCCCGAGTATTTGTTGGCTGCTACCGTTGCTGAGAACGCAACCACATTGGCTGAGAAGTATCGTATGGTCAGCGCCCTGGGTGTTGACAAGCGTATTGCCGCCATGTACGACCTGCCCACCGACGAGTACGAAACTGCTCTTGGCAAACTGCTGGCTGACATCAATGATCCATCATTCAAGAATATCGAGAAGAACGACAACATCTTCGAGACTTCTAAGGAGCTCTACGCTGCTATGGAGCAGAACGGCCGCATCAACTACTACTGGCAGTTAGTGGCTGCTTCACTCGTGGAGGAGATCTATGTGATGACCCAGAACACAGAGAAGTTCATCACTGTATTCAACGACCAGAGTGCTTCTGAAGTGACTTATCGCATTGTACTGCTCACCGACGCTGCAACCCGTCTGGCCGAGTACGACGCTGAGTTCGAGCCTGTTGCCAAGGCTATCGAGCCTCTCATCGAGATCAACGCCATCAGCGTTGAGCAGTTGAAGGGTCAGCTTGAGGCCATCAAGGATCAGGTAGCTGCTGCCCGTCAAGAGCTGATCAAGTAATTATTGATTAGATATAAAAAATATGGATGCACTGCTTGTGTATCCATATTTTTTATGATTTATGTGGGATTCTTTTCTTGAGCGTCAACACATTCTTACCACCCTTCCGTTTATAGCTGACGGAATCCATTAAGTTACGCACCAAATGAATGCCCAAGCCACCTATATCCCTTTCCTCAGCCGGCAAGGTGACGTCAGCTTCCTCCTTGGCTGTCGGGTCAAAAGAGGTTCCACAGTCGCTGATGACGAATATGAGAAAGTCGCCATCTACCTCGGCCATGACATGAATAAGTCCTTGTTTTCCTTCAGGATAGGCATAGTTAATCACATTGACGACAGCCTCTTCCATTGCCAAGTTCATCTGCATGGTCAGCGACATGTCGAAAGCTACGTCGGCGCACACTTCGTCGACGAACTTATTCAACAGGGTGACGGCCTGCACATTATTGGTCAGTGAAATACTACGCTGTTTCATCCATATTATTGATTAGACGTGATTGTTAGACCAAAGATCACATAAGTCCGTTGTGTCGTTGGATTAGCCACCATCTCGAAATAGATTGGCAGTTTGAAACGATCTGTCAGCTGCAAGTCTTTCGAGATTTTAAGAGCAAGGTTCGTCACACTGAAACCAGTGGTTTCA
>CACZRW010000184.1 GCA_902783675.1 uncultured Pseudomonadota bacterium
ATACCGCCTCTCATACGACTCGTATATCTCAGCCAGCCAAGGACCCTTGACCTCCTTCTTGTCCATATCCACCGTCACCATCCCCGCATCATACAGCCTTGCATACCCGTCCCAAGCAATCGCCTTCACCTTCTGCTCCGAGGCCAACTCCGACACCGCTCCCCAATCGACATCAGGCGGCGTCGGCATCAATTCCGCATCGGGATGGATGCCGAGGCGGACGAGATAAAGGAGGAAAGAAGCGCTAGAAGTCATTCAGAGGAAACACTTATTTGATAAACGGCCACACCACCCTGCCGAGGAGGTCGTAGGCAACGCGGATTATCCAAGGTTGCGGCCAATTCAAGTCAGTGTGGGCTGCCTGCTTGCGAGCGATGCCTAGCGCATGGAAGGCATTGTGCACCGCCCATTCCCGCCTGAGCGACTCAAGAGACCGGTTCCAAACTAGGCTCTCTGGATACCGCTCACGAAGCGCAATCAGCTCGTGCTCAAAATCGTCCTTCCGGACCCGAAAAGAGGATTCCAGATGGATGTTATTCGGGGAGACGGTGTAGTTGACGGATTGACCGGGAGTCTCACTTTTCATTCCGAGACTCTAGCTTTTTTCCAAGACAACAATCAGTACCGGCTTATGGGTGCGATCATCATTCTTGAGAACGATTCTCCCACCTCGAATGATCCATATTACGGAAATCTTGCTATCTCCTTTGACGATCGCCTCTTTGATAGACTCATACTCTGGAATGGGTTCTGCACTTATGTAACCAGAGACAAGATCGACAATCATAGCTACCTCATCATAGTACAAGAATCGCGTACTTCTCCCTGTTCCAGTATCCAACAGAATGATCGTCTCCTTCTCGGGATTATCATATAGAATCGCACGGGAAAAGATACCTAAAAGGCGTTGAGTCAGATGATAGATATCATAGTTGTCATCTTGGTCATTTACTTTTTCGTGTCTCTCAACGACTATATCCTCCCGCCCGATTTCTTGTTCCAAAAAAGAGAAGAAATACGCGGAATCATAGGACCGGACATCTTCTTGCAAAGCTTCCTTGGCATCAGAAGGAGCCAACACGAGCGTGTCAATTCCGAACTCACTGTATAAAGCTTTCGCCTTGCTTGTAAGTCGGCGGTCTCCGGTTATGAAGCAATCACAGAACGATGCCATATAGGCATGTTGAGCATCTGAAAGAACACTGTTAATCGTGCTTCCCGGTTTGGATAATTTATCTGAATGATAGCCTAGTAAATCCAGCATTAAATACTCTGCAACGAAGAGATCATATTCAGATACTTCCTTCCTGTTGGGAAAAGACATCATAACCAGTTCCCTAAATGTCTTATTGACTCCTTGGGACTTTAAAAAGTCAGACACTTTGAGAATTGCCTCTTTCTCTGTCCAGTTCCCCGCGTTTACTTCCAATCTGAACCCGTGTTCGTGAATATTTGAACGATATATCTTGTAATAATCTGCCTCGTCCTGGATCTTGTCCACGAACAATCCCGCGGATTGAATCACGTCAAGCAGGGACGGGGTTTCGGGCATATTCGGGAGCACACTCCCCCACATCTCGTTAGAGAGGATTGTCTGAGGTATTGGGAATGGAATAGACTTATATATCTCCTTCAATCTACTGCCCAACTTGAATCCATCCGGGGAACAGGAATCCAATGATGTCAGGATATCTCCATATTCAGCCAACTTAACCGGGACCTCTTTCTTCCGATCTTCATAATAAACGGAAGGCCTCGTACAAAAAGCGCTTACCCCAGCCTTGCTAAACGCCAGCAAATGGTCATCCACCAGACTTGTAAGAGTTTCCAAGTCCTCCTTCAGCTTCGGATCCCCTTCACTCCTCATCAAGTCATCAAAATGAGTCGGAGAATATACAAAAAAGAAACGATCCTTATGAGATAGGAGGAACTCCCGAAGGTCCGAATACTCTTCCTTCTTTAGGTTACTGAAGACTCCCCAATCAAGATAGATACGTTTCATGATTCTGACAATGACTCCCGCATCTCAGATACCGGATGGTATACCAACAGTGTCAGTCCAGCCGACCACCGAAGCCCTTTCTTTACCTCGGATTTACCCGATAATGGCCTCCTTAATCTTCTCAACAATATACATCACATCCTCATCAGTCACGCACGGTCCCGCAGGAAGGCACATTCCCGTCCGGAAAACCGCCTCGGAGACACCATTCACATAGGAAGGAACACCCTTGTAAACCGGCTGCTTGTGCATCGGCTTCCAGACGGGGCGAGCCTCGATGCCAGCTTCGTCTAGGAAGACCCGCAGGGCTTCCACATTCTCATTCGGCTGGCAGTCGGTCGTAGCACTCTTGGCCATATGAATGACGCCTGCGGCTCCTCCTACGGCACCTTGCACAATGGTCTTGTACGCATTCTCCTGCCCGACAATCCGCACGTCCGGATCCAGGGTAATCGTGCACAGCCAATAGTTCGAGTCGTAGTCGCCACCGGCCGGCTGGGAGTGCACGTGAACGCCGGGGATATCGGCCAGCATCTCCTCATAGAAGCGCTGGATGTGCTTGTGGTGCGCCAGGTGCTCGTCGATCACCGTCATCTGCCCACGGCCGATGCCCGCGCA
>CACZRW010000185.1 GCA_902783675.1 uncultured Pseudomonadota bacterium
ACCGAATAGTACTTTGACCCGATGCTCATGTTGATGATGTCCACTCCGTCAGCAACAGCCGCATTGATCGCTCGGACGGCATCACTCTGCTCATAGACACCTTCAGAACAGAATATAATGTTGTAGGGTTTGATCGTCACCCCGGGTGCAATGCCTGCGCCGCCTTTTCCGTTATTAAGCTGGGCAGCAATGATCCCGGCCACATGCGTCCCGTGATAATTGGTCACATAGAGTTCGGGCTCTATCTCCTTATCATCTGTCGAACGGGTGACATCGACGCAACTCTCCACGATGGATCTTCCCGAGACGGGATCGATGAAATCCTCATGTTCGGCGAACACGCCGGAATCAATGACGGCGACCTTCACGCCGGAGCTTCCTATGGATGAGCCCCAGGCCTCCCAGGTGTTCACCTGGTCATGCTGATACTGATACTCCGTATCGCTGTCATAAAGGTTCGAGGGATCCGTAAGCAGAGGATCGGGATTGTCCAGGATCGGTTCCTGCATTTCGGGATCGTCTTCCTTGCTGTTATTGCCGAAAAGGTAGTCTTTCCATTTGAGGGGTTCGTCGACGGTGATCCCGGCTGCATCCAGTCCTTCGTCCTCGGAATCCAAAAGCTCTTCACTCACTTCGGGTTCCAGCTGACACAGATACTGCGGTTCCACCGGGGGAAGTCCCGACCCGGGATCGGCTGCGGCTCTCACCGCATCCAGAACGGTATTGTCTCCTTTAAGCTCGGCATCGGCGACTCCGTAACTGTATTTCACCACTTCGGCGTTGTAAGCGGCCGCTATGGCGTCCGCCTCTTCCCTGCTTTCCGCGGGGAACCAGATGCGTCCGGAGATATAATCCTTTCCGTCTTCCTTTTCTTCAAGGCTTTGGGCCATGCCGTTTGCGGCCATCTCTTCCTTGAGTTCAAGGTCTTCCTGATCGAGCCCGTAACCGCCGGGGAATCCGTAAGCTTCCGGACTGCCGGAAACTTCATAGCTCCCGTTGCCGTCTGCCGCTGCAGCGAAGTTTGAACTCTCTGCAGCCAGAACTCCCGCGCTCTGGCTCATCACCATAACCGCTGCCAGCAATCCGGACAGCGCGCGCCTGTAATCCCTAATCATAGCATCCTCCTCTTTTTGCATCCATCCGCCTGCCCTTTCAAACGGTCCCCCGGCGGCAACAAGCGGTCCGCTGCGGGATGAACCGGCACAAATAAGAGCCGACGAATAAAACAGGGCAGAACATCTACCCCGTAAACTCAACAACTGTGCCTGATTTTTATATCACTACTTTATTATTACGTCAAGGATATTATCAAAAATGGGGACGTTTCAGAAGAATCGGAAGAAGAATAAGAACTTCCTTCGGAATGATGGATTTGGAGAGCCCCCCGGCTGTGAAGAATCCCTCTGAAGGAATAAGACCTTCCTTCGGAATGACGGAAGATTTAACAAAAGGACGTCATGCAGGCCCCGGTCCTCAGTCGTCTATCACGTTTCTCATATCCTCATGCTTTCTGTCGTCATAACGGGCGTATATCTGGGTCGTGGCGATATTTGAATGCCCGAGGAGTTCGGAGACAAGCTCCAGATCACCCGTCCTCCTGAGCATATCCGTGGCGTAGGTGCTCCTGAGCTTATGGGGCGTGATCCTGTCCGTCTTTTGAGGAAGGGCGACGGACACATATTTCTTTGTCATGAGTTCCACGCTCCTCACGGAGATCCGCTTTCCCCGGTTTGAGAGAAAGAGCGCAGGCTCGTCGCGGTCCGGTCTGTATTTCCCGCGAACCGCCAGATATTGTGAAAGAAGTTCCGTACACCTGTCGCTTATGTATATCAGCTGGAAATTGCTGCCCTTCCTGGTGATCCCTATGGTATGGGCTTTCAGATCCACATCCGTAAGATTAATGCCCACCAGTTCGGAAATACGCATGCCTGTTGTGAGGAACACCTCATAGATCGCCATGTCCCGCTCCCGGTTTTTTTCGTGAAAGACGGCCTGTCTGCCTGTAAGGCCCTCTCCGGAATCAACCACCTTTCTGAAATCGGACTTTTCATCTCCCTCCAGCCGGATCACTTTTTTCTTGACGCGCTTCGCCCTGTCTATGGCGTCCACGGGATTCCTGGGCAGAAGATTCCTCTTTACGAAATACTTGTAAAGGGCGGAGATCGCGCTGATATAGTGCTGAATGGTCATCTCACTGTTATGGCACTCCCTGCCGTCCTTTCCGGTATGATAGCGCATCCAGTGCAGGAATTCTTCAATGTCGCCGCTGTCCAGCTTCTCCAGATCGTCGAGGCGGTAAGTCCTTATTTCCCTTGAACCGAAGTAGCTGTTATTTTCATGGAGATAGGCAAAGAACATCTGGAGATTATAGGCGTAGGACACCGCCGTAACCTCGGAAAGCCGGTTTTCACGGCCTATAAAATAAGTGCGGCAGAAATCCGGCAGCTCTTTCAGGATCGCATCAAGCTTACGGTGATATCTGTTCTGTGTTTCCTGTTTAAATGATTCCGGCATTCCTGTCTCCTTAAGGCAGTTTGTTTTTCACTCTTGTCCCTCCGGGAACTTCCTTCGTATATAATAATACCAGCAAATACAGCAATGCAACTTTTAGGACCGCAACGTCTTGAAACAGCTGCACCCGGCAGGTTATAATCATGAAGCGAAAAGTACCGGGCACCGGGGGTTCGTCCGGATCACAGGACGTAAGGCGCTCCGGACCGTCAAAAGGAGGGAACGAAAATGATCAACAACATTGATGAAAAGATCAAAATCGAAGATGACGAATTGTCAAACGTGACAGGAGGAGTGGCGGCCGACAGGGCGATCCTGAACGGTGGTCCCAATCGCGGTGCCA
>CACZRW010000186.1 GCA_902783675.1 uncultured Pseudomonadota bacterium
ACCCGCAGCGGAGACCGTAGCCGAGACGATTGAGGAGACCGAACCTGAGGCGGTTGCCGAGGAGCCTGCATACGAAGCACCGGCTTATGAAGCTCCGGCTTCGGAGGAAGCTGCTTACGAAGAGCCTGCATACGAGGCACCGGCTTATGAAGCACCGGTTGCGGAGGAAGCTGCTTACGAAGAGCCCGCATACGAAACGCCTGCTTACGAAGCTCCGGCTTCGGAAGCGCCCGTGTTCGAAGGACCGGCTTACGACGAGGCTGCATTTGCCGAGGGTGAGCCTGCATACTACACCGAAGAGACTTCGGAGGGTGAGGCTGCTGAGACCTACAAGCTGCCGGATCCCGCTTCGCTGATGACAAACGACGATCTTCCTTATGAGACCGAGCCGGTTGCAGAAGCGGTTGAGACGGTTGCAGAGGAAGCGGTGAAGACCGCGGAGGAGCCTGCAGCGGAAGTTCTTCCGGAGACGAAGACGGAGAGCCTCGGCGGTGCATCCGCCAACGCGGCAATCCTGTCGTCCCTCTTCTCCGGCAAATGGTCGAAGAACCGCAAGGAAGAGCCGGAAGTCAAGAAGGAAGAGCCGGTTGCACAGCCGGTTGTTGAGACCAAGCCTGCCGAGGAAGCTTCGGAAGCTCCCAAGACCGGCAATTACAATGAATACCTGATCAACTCCATGTTCGGCAGAAAGCCCGCGAAGACGACGCCGGTTGCCGAGGCGGTAGAGGAAGTTGCCGAAGCTGCCGAGGAGACCGTGACTGAGGTTGCGGAGACTGCTGAGGAAGCGGTAACGGAAGCTACTGAGACCGTTCCGGAAACTGTAGCGGAAGTTGCCGAAGCTGCTGAGGAGACCGTGGCTGAGGTTGCGGGGACCGTGGAGGAAACCGCAGAGGAAGCTGTTGAGACCGCCGAAGAGGTTGCAACGGAAGCGGCTGAGGAAGCAACGGAGACCGTTACGGAAGCAGTCGAAGAAGCAACGGAAACCGCAGAGGAAGCTTTCGGGGAAGTAGCGGAGGAGACGGAGAAAGCCGCAGAAGAAACGGCAGAAGTTTTCCCGAACTACGTGATGCCTTCGGAGGAAGCGCCGAGTTACGCGACGGAGACGGCCGCAATGACCGATGCCTTCGCAAATGTGGCACCGGAGACCGAGGATGACGGATTTGCCAATGCGTTTGTTCCGTCTTCGGAGGGTGACTCCTGGCAGACCGTGAAGCCGTTGTTCGGACAGTTCGGTTACGGGTCGCTTGCGAGCGGCGAGAACGATACCACGTTCACCGAGAGCTACGGAACCGTTCCGACCTACGACACCACTCCCGCGACATCTTCCGGGAGCGGGGATGATGCAAAAACATCGCCCTGGGCAGTCGCCGAAGAGCCGGCCTACACGGAGCCCGAAACTTACACAGAGCCCGAGGCCTACACGGAACCCGAAACCTATACGGAGCCCGAAGCCTACACGGCAACGGAAACGTATACGGCGCCGGAGACCGATATTGAGCCTGAAACGTATACGGCACCCGAGGCTGCTACGGAGCCTGAGGAAGAGCCTGCAGCTTATGAGCCGCAGACATTCCAGAACATCGTTCCGGAAACTGTCACGGAGACCGCGGAAGCAGCTCCCGAAGCAGCAGAGCCTGAAGTAAAGCGCCCGGCGTACCGGCCGTCCATCTACGGCACGGACGTTTTGGTCGATGAAAATGCAGGCGACGAGATGCCGACGGTTCATATCCCTGCCATGGTAACCCAGGCACAGGAAGAGCCGGAAGCACCGGAGGAGCCGGAGGAAGCGCCGATCATGCCGACATTCACGGGAGTCACCGATTTCTCGGATGCCGAGCAGGTTGACAAGGACGATGCAGCGGAGGATATGTACAACGGATCCTACCGCAGCAAATACCTCTCCTCCCTTCGGAGTGCAAAGAACGACCGGAAGAAGCAGTTCTTCTTCGATGACGACGATGAATTTGACGTCGGAGGAAGCGAGGGAGTCTTCCACGGAGCGGAAGTACCGCCGATGCCGGTGACAGCAGAGGAAGAACCTCAGACAGAAGAGCCGGTGGAGGCGGACGGCATGTTCGCGGAGCCTGATCTCCCGATGACGGAACTTGATTTCGCGGAGCCGGAGTTGCCTGAGGAGGCACCGGCATTCGAAGAGGAAGCACCGGCGGAAGCGCCTGCAGCACCTGCTGCACCGGCAGCTCCGGACCCGGTGGAGGATGAGAGAGCAAAGCTTGAGGCGCGTCGCAAGATGCTGCAGGAGCGGCTCGATCAGATCCGCAAGAAGAACCAGATGAACCAGTTTGACGATCTTTCCGATCTGGATGACGAGGGCGTGTTCTTCCACAAGTAAGATACGAAACAATGAGCGGGGAGGTTTCCGAAAGGAGGCCTCCTCTTTCTATTTACGCAGTTGCATTTGTCGGGCGGACATGATACAATAAAGCAGCTGTTTTCACAAAAAATAAACAGAAAGAGATGAGGGACCCCCATATGGTTAATAAGGTTCGTACAATTGTCGCTACAATCGCAGTAATTGTGTTCGGCGTTGTCTTTATCATTCTTGGCTTGAAGGATCGAATAAATCTTAAGAATGCTAAAAACATCAACGATGTTGGAAGCTTCATTTCCGGAACGTACGTCAAGGGCGTTACCGACGAAGTAATCGACTGGTACTGCAATGAGACCAGCGAAAAGAACGGCTCGAAGACCGAGACGTACCGCTGGTACTATGTTTGGTACGGCGATGATGCAAACAGCATGGAGCCCGGCAAATGCGGCTACATCGGTGTCAAGGTTCCTGCGAAGGAATTTGACAAGTATGAGAAGATGAAGGACAGCGGTCTGGAGTACGAGCTGACGTACCAGGGCGTTCTCCGCAAATGCGACGGAGACATTGCCAAGTACAAGAACCAGTTCGAGAGTGACTGGCAGAAGTTCCTGAATGAGGAAGCCGCCGGCAGCGGCGTGACCGCACCGAAGATTGCGGATTACTGCCCGGACTTTTACGTAGAGCTGAAGACCACGAAGCAGGCGAACATCATGCTGGTTGTCGGTCTTGTGGCGCTCGGCATCGGGGTGGCACTCTTCCTCTTCGGACTTGCGACGATGAAGAAGAATAAGTTGGAAGAAGGCACCTACGGCTTTGTCCAGCAGCCTTACGGAACGATTGATTCGGCAACGGTGAACGCGACCAATGCAACCCTTGCCGGAGCAACGGACCTCACGACAGGCCAGGCAGCGGATGCCAATGTCGGTGCGGCATCGGGATTCAACCTCTACGGGGAGCAGGATGAGC
>CACZRW010000187.1 GCA_902783675.1 uncultured Pseudomonadota bacterium
GGAAAAGTGTATCTGTCGCACGTAGTGCTGGAAAAACAAACCCTATACGGCATCTCCAAGGCCTATGGCGTCACGGAGGAAGAGCTCTACGAAGCCAATCCCACCCTCAAGGTCACCGGCCTGCAGAAGAACGCCATCCTCCTGATCCCCTACCGTGAAAGCACCACGGCCCAGGTAACGGAAGGCACAGCCCAGAACTATACGGAGCACACTGTCCGCTGGTACGAAGACATTGACGACATAGCCCGCCGCTATAATGTCAGCGTCAAGGAGATCATGGACTTCAACGGCCTCAAAAACCGCAAGCTCTCCACCCGCCAGGTCCTGAAGATTCCCCTTCAGAAAGCCCCTGAAGCGGATGATGATGACGATGAGAAAGAAGCATCGGACCAGGAAACCTCGGAAGAGGTCCCTGCAGCCACGGACACCGTAGCCGTAGCCCCCACCCCGGAACTGCCGGATTCCACGGAATTCATCAGCTTCCAGCCCAAGGACAAGGTAAGCTTTTCTCTGGTTCTCCCCCTCCGCTCGGAGATGAACATGGACTTTTACTCCGGCGTCCTGATGGCCGTGAAAGACCTGGAAGCCGCCGGCACCAAAGTCCAGCTGAACGTATACGACCTGGCATCCGCCATCCCTCCCATCGACGCCCTCAAGAAGAGCGACTTCGTCCTGGGCCCCGTCACTTCACGGGACCTGGAAGCCATTCTCCAAAGGGTGGAAGGCCGCGTCCCCGTCATCTCCCCGCTGGACCAGAAGGCATCGGCCCTCAGCGCATCCTACAGCAATTTCATCCAGGCACCGGCGGCTACGGAATACCAGTATGAAGACCTGGCGGAGTGGGTGAAGGACGATCTGGACGAAAAAGACCGCGTCATCCTCATCACGGAGAAAGGCGCCAGCAACGTGACGGCCTCCGTGGCCATCCGCAGCGCCATGGCCCGTCTGGAACTCAGCTACGATATCCTCAACTACGCCATCGTGGAAGGCCGCGGCATCCCCAACATCCTTACGGAAAAGATGGGAAAAGGCGTCACCAACCGCATTGTTGTGGCTTCTGAAAGCGAAGCCTTCATCGGCGACGTGGTCCGCAACCTGGGCATTATGAACGGGAAAGGCTACGATATCGTGATGTACGCCCCCTCCAAGGTCCGCACCTTCGACACCATCGACGGCTCCGCCTATCACGATGCCTCCCTGCACATCAGCAGCTCCTATCACGTGGATTATTCCTCCTCCAAGGTAGACCGCTTCGTGCGCACCTACAGGGCCCTTTTCAAGACTGAACCTTCCCAGTTCGCCTTCCAAGGCTACGACACCGCCTTCTACTTCGTCTCCCGCTGCGCCAGCTACGGAGACGGCTGGAAACGGAAACTGGACAGTGACCGCAGCCGCGGCCTCCACACGGATTTCCTCTTCAAGAAAGATGAGCACGGCAACCTGCAGAACACTGCCGTCCGCCGCATCATCTTCCAGAAGAACTATTCTACAACCCTGCAATAAACGAACTCCCCCCAATGGAAAGAATCAGAACCCTCATCCTCGGCGGCGGTCCTGCCGGATTCACGGCCGCCATCTATGCGGCACGCGCCAACCTCTCCCCCGTACTGTATGAGGGTATCCAGCCGGGCGGCCAGCTCACCACCACCACCATCGTGGAAAACTTCCCCGGCTTCCCCGGCGGCGTAGACGCCAACACCCTGATGGATTCGATGCGTGAGCAGGCCCGCAGCTTCGGGGCCGATGTCCGTAGCGGCACCGCTACGGCCGTAGACCTTGGCACCCGCCCCTTCCGCATCACCATCGACGGAGAAAAAGATCTGGAGGCCGATTCCCTCATCATCGCCACCGGCGCCCAGGCCCGTTATCTGGGCCTTCCCTCGGAAGAAAAGTACAAGGGGGCCGGCGTCAGCGCCTGCGCCACCTGTGACGGCTTTTTCTATCGCAAACGCACCGTAGCCGTAGTAGGCGGCGGTGACACAGCCTGCGAAGAAGCCCTCTATCTGGCCAGCCTGGCCAAGAAAGTATATATGATTGTAAGACGGGATGTGTTCCGCGCCTCCAAGATCATGCAGGAAAAGGTCTTCAAAACAGAGAACATCGAAGTCCTCTGGAACTGCAACACGCAGGAAGTCCTGGGCGATGTGATGGGCGTCACCGGAGCCCGTCTCCTCAGAAAGGACGGCACCGTATTCGATATCGCCATCGACGGGTTCTTCCTCGCTATCGGCCACAGCCCGGCTTCGGGGCTCTTCGCGCCCTGGCTTGCCCTGGACGAAAACGGATACATCATCACCGAAGGGAAGAGCAGCGCCACCAGCGTCCCCGGCGTCTTCGCCGCGGGCGACGTGCAGGATCCCCGCTACCGCCAGGCCGTCACCGCGGCCGCATCCGGCTGCATGGCCGCCAGGGATGCGGAAAAATTCTTACTGGAGAACGAATTATGATGAAAAGCTTTAAGATATGGGCCCTTGTCCTAGCGGGCCTTCTCGCAGCCTTCGCCTGCAAAAGCCAGTACGAAGCACTCTTAGCCTCCAGCGACGTAGACGCCAAGTACAACGCCGCCATGGAGTATTTCAACAACAAGAAGTACCAGAAAGCGGCCCAGCTGTTCGAATCCATGGCCGTCCTCACCAACGGCACCGCAAGAGATGACACGGTCCAGTATTACTGGGGCCTCTCCAATTACCGCAACAGGGACTATTACACGGCCGAATCCAATTTCGCCAAGTTCGTGGAAAACTTCCCCATGA
>CACZRW010000188.1 GCA_902783675.1 uncultured Pseudomonadota bacterium
AACGTGATGTTTTTTGTTACAGGTGTATAATCCTTCATACGCAGGATTCCGCGCTTGTTATCCAGGCTCGGCAAAATGTGCACAAGCTGCTCCAGTTTTTCGTCTATGTAGGACGAATCGCCCAGCTCCGCCTCCACCCCGTCAAAATACAGATAAACGCGGTAGGATGCGTCAAAGAAAATGCGGTCCGCCTGCAATCCGTATTTTTCCAGCAGCTGCGTGATGTTCAAAATCAGCCGGAACACCGACTCGTCCCCGACCGGCAGCGGTTCGTTCATCACGACGTATTCAAAATCGAGCCCCAGCACCTGGGGGACACCCTGCGCCCGCTCCTTGGACGCTTCCACCACGATGCCTTCCCGGTCAAAATACATGTACTGTCCGAGGTATTCGATAAACCCGGCCGTTGACTTCTCGTACACAATCAGCCAGACGGCATCGTCCCCCGTGACGCGGACGTCGATCTTTTCAATGAACGGGATGCCGGTGATCCCGTTCTTGTATTTGTGGCGCAGATACAGCGTGTTGCGCGACAAAAACCCGTTGATCACCATGCCGGACAATTCCTCGTCCGTATATCTGGTACATCCGTCCACGCGTACGGTTTTCACCGTATGGCGTACAACCACAAACCAGTACGCAAACGCGATCGCCGCAATGACCAGCAGCATGGCCAGAAACGGCTTAAAGGGGAAGCGGATGCCTCCCGCGCGCGGGGCGCGTTTTTTTTTCCTGGCCGCGGCGGCCATGCGGGCGCCCTATGCTTTGATGCGTCGGGCGACGTTCATCACGACGCCGATTTCCGCCATCTGCATGACAAGGGCACTGCCGCCGAAGCTGATAAACGGCAGCGTGATACCCGTATTCGGAATCAGGTTTGTCACGACCGCAATGTTCATGATGACCTGGATCGCGATATGTCCCATAACACCCACACACAAAAGCGAGCCGAACAGGTCCGGTGCGTTCTGTGTGATAATCATCAGACGCCACAGCAGCAGCAGAAACATGCAGATGACCGCGATGCCGCCGAACAGCCCGAGCTCCTCACAGATGATCGAAAAGATCATGTCGTTCTGGGCCTCCGGCACAAAGCCGGTCTTCTGGATGCTCTCGCCCAGGCCCTTTCCGAAAAAGCCGCCGGAGCCGATGGCGTAAAGCCCCTGCAGGGTCTGATAGCCCTTTTCGTGGTTCTCGGGATCCAGCCAGACCTGTACCCGTTCAAACCGGTAGCTCCCGGCGTCGCCGCCCTTGGAGGCAAGATACACCACCAGAAGCATTCCAAGGCAAAGTATCGCGAGCGCAAGAAGATAATGCCAGTACTTCGGGCTCGTCACAAACAGCATGACGAAAACGATCCCCGCCAGGATGATGGCGGTACTTAAGTTACTGATCGCCACGATCCCGATCACGGGCAGAGCCATCAAAAAAACCATCAGGGTCTTTTTCAGGCTGTTCAGCGCCTTCGGGATCCGGCAGAGGACAGCCGCGAAAAAGACAATGGTCGCCACCTTCGCGATCTCCGAGGGCTGGAAGGTCTGGCCGCCGATCTTGAGCCACCTCTTGGAGTAGTTGATCTCCACACCGATAAACGGAACCAGCGCGCAAAGCAGGATCGAGAACACATAAAAGGGCAGACTCACCTTCTCCCAGAACCGGGGAGGGATCAGCGCGATCAGGATCATGGCGGCAAAGCCGATTCCCGCCGACATCATCTGCTTCTTCAGGAAATAGGCCGCGTCTCCGAACTTTTCCTGTCCGCTGTAGGAGCTGGAGGAATAGAGCATGACCAGCCCGAAGCCCACCAGGGTCAGGATGATCACAAGCAGGCTGAAGTCAAAGTAGAGCAGCCGTTTTTCCTTTTTTTTCGGTTTTTCCCTTCTCCCCTCTTCGATCGTCTGATCCATGCTCTCCTCTTGCCGGGTCTCACCCGCCGTTTACGGTTATTTTTTCAGTGCCAGAACGTATTCCTTAAACAGGTCCCCGCGCTCCTCATAGTTTTTAAACATTCCCCAGCTTGCGCAG
>CACZRW010000189.1 GCA_902783675.1 uncultured Pseudomonadota bacterium
AGCTGGAATCTGGTCAATCTACATACCCGTGCGGCCCAAGGCCGTGCAGTCCGTGCGCGCAGGAAACGGGAGCTTCTTCCCTGACCCGAAGGTGCGGAAATGGAAGAACCAGATCCGGCCATTCATCGAGGCGGCTTGCAAGGGCCGCAAGCCCTCCAAGCTGCCTATGCAGATCACCAGCATCGTGTACATGTTCAAGGCCCCGCAGGGAACGCCGAAGAACTTGCTGAGGTTCATCAAGAGCGGAGGCATAGTCCCGTACATCGGGTGCGCGGACATCACGGACAATCTCGCCAAGGGCCTGGTGGACACGTGCGCCGGGCTGGTGTTCGAGAACGACAAGATGATTTGGCACATATGCGACGCGATGAAAGTCTACGGCCTGGTGGACGGGATCAAGATCGTCTTCGAGGAGACCCCGGATGTCATCATGATCGACGGCAAGCCTCCCACGGGAGGCCCACAGGGCGACAGCCTTTTCTGAACGTCGCCAGGCGCCCGGCAATGCACACTCGAAAGAGGTCGTTGCCGGGCGCCTTTCGTTTGGTACAAGCAATCATTTTTAGGAGGAAATCATGCCGGCTACAGCAAGCATGGGCAAGACAATCTACTGGGAACCGGTCGGGTACAGCGTGCCGCTGCACCTGATAGGCGATGTGAAGGACATCGCGGAAGGATGGATGAGGCTGGATCCACGCGACATAGCGGAGCAGAACAATTATGTGTATGCGATAGTGAAGCCGAACGAGCTGGCCGAGGCCATACCGGCGCATCCGTACGTGGTGTTCATGGAGCAGTACAGGCTGGCCAAATGCAGCAAGTACGGAGGGTATTCGGAGCTGATGGCGTACAGGCGCCATGTGCTGCCGTACATGGCGGAGGCGCTAAAGAAGCGCGAGGACGACACGTCCAACGACCGCTGGAAGGATCTGACATTGTTCGATCTGGCGCAGGTGACACTGGCCATCTGCGAAAACTGGGAGAAGATGGGGCTGTACGCCAACGAGCGCTACTACGAGATGGAGAAGGCGAATATCGACCTGGCCTCGTGGATGCGCGGCTGGCGCAACTGCATGAGCATGTCCATTGGCGACTTGTACATGGACAGGCACAGCATGGAGCAGGATCCCGTGAAACGGGCCGAGCTGTTCATAGCACGTTGGGGCAAGGAGGATACCGAGCCAGGGTATCATACCGAATCCTATCCTGCCATGACGGCGGGCGTCATGAATCTCAAGGCGCCGGACGATAAGCCAGCTGAGGAAAAGCCTATGCAGGCGACCAAGATGCCGGATATCGACGAGAGCATCAAGGACATACTGGCCGAGGCGCGCAAGACGCCTCTGGAGCCGCAGGTGCACGAAGTCATGGTGATGGCTGACGCCGACACGAACGACCAGCTGTTGGGGCCGCGCACGATGCACAACATCGTGTGCATGGCGGAGCTGACGTTCACGATGCAGTTTGACGTCACGGAAAGCACGCTGAAGCAATGTGTGGACATTGTCGGCGGCGAGCTCTGCGACGTGGTGGACGACATCAAGGTAGGGCCGAACAACTTCGTCCAGATCAAGCTCAAGAAGGAGCTGGCGGACAGCTGGCCGCTGGTGCTGAACGACTTCTCGCTGGAGTCACAGTTCAAGACGGTGGAGTTCATCTATACCAAGCTGGTCACGCTGACCCAATGCGTGGCGGCCACACAGGAAGCGCTGCATGCTCACGTTGTTCACTGACGGTTCGTCCGTGCACGGTAATCCTGGCTCCACAGGAGCTGCCTATGTCATCATGCGTGACGGGAAGTTGCTTAAGGCCAGGGGATTCCCGACCGGGCACGGCACGAACAACAGGAGCGAGATGCTGGCGGCCGTGCATGGCATGCGCGAGGCGTTCGCGTATTTGCGCAAGGACGAGGACTTGCTGCTGGTCACGGACAGCCAGTATCTGATAGGCGGGTTGCGGGATTGCGAAAGCTACATACGCAGAAGGGCACCAAACTACCAGACATGGACAACGTTGCACAAGCTGCTGGTGCGGCTTGGAGCGAACGGAGGCAAGTGTCTGGTGTACTGGGTGAGAGGCCATGAGGGAACGCACGGCAACCTGCTGTGCGACCGCATGGCGAACAAAGCCGC
>CACZRW010000190.1 GCA_902783675.1 uncultured Pseudomonadota bacterium
CTCGAGTCCCAAGCCGGGGAAGCCACGAGCGACATCGCAGAGATGCTCGATTCGGGAATTGGGGCTAACGCGAACGTGGTTATCGAGACGCTCGGCACGAGCAAATGGCAGAACTTCGGCATCGCTTCCGACCACACCCAGCGCTACCGCGTGAATCAGGGCAAGCTCGAGCTTGTCGACGACAGCCTGGGGCAGCTCGACACGACGGACCCTAACACGCTCGCTGACTTCATTGCCTGGGGAGTCAAGAACTATCCGGCCGAGCGTTACATTCTGCTGCTTTGGGATCATGGCGCGGGCCCGGTGTATGGATTCGGTTACGATGAGTTCCAAAGCGAGGAATCTGCCCTGACGCTCGACGAGATGAAGCAGGCGCTCGCAGCCAATTCAACCGTTCACTTCGACATCATCGGCATGGACTGCTGCATCATGGGCAGCTTGGAAACGTGCCTGGTCCTGCAGCCGTACTGCGACTACATGGTCGTGTCCGAGGATTTCGAGCCTGGCGTCGGCTGGAGCTACAAGGGTTGGATGAGCCTGCTCGAGCAGCAGCCCGGCGTCGACACGGTCAAGTTGGGCGAGACTATCGTCGACGACATGATTGCCGACGTGGCAAAAGACGAGGAGAACGGCGATGCGACTTTGGCGCTCGTCGACGAGTCTGCAATTGACGAGCTTTATGATGCGTGGGTCGGCTTCGCCTACGCGAACAAAGACGAGCTACTCGGCACCAATTACAGCCAGGAGACCGAATGGCGCGTGCGTCCGGGTAGCGGCCGTGCGCAGGGCCATGGCAGCGCCACCGAAGGCAGCGGACATTCTGGCGATATGGGCGGACTCGCCGGTTGGGCTGCGGCTGGTTGTGCTGACGAGTGCGACGCATACGGTTCTGGATGCGATTCTGCATACGGCCTCGCATACGGTTTCGATGACTTCGAAGGTTGCTTCGACAGCTATGAAGGCGCCTTCGGGGACTACGGTTGGGATCGCTTCTGGGAAGATTGGGACTACGACGGCAGCTTCGTCACGATGACCGACTACTTCGTCACTGACATCTTGGAGGTTGCATCTTCAATCGACGGCAACGAGGCAGCTGCTCTCAAAGCGGCCTTTGAGAACGCGATGGTGCACTTCGGCAGCACTTCCGGCGAACAGGGCATGAGCGGCTTGGGTGTGACGCTTCCCTACTCCGACGGCGAGTTCTACGACGAGCTGGTGAAAGTCTTCAAGTCGTGCGGCATCGATGGAAGCTACGTTGACTGGCTCGAGGCGTTCGTTAGCGTGGAAAGCGCCAGTGGCAATTACGGGTTCGACGGCTACAGCAGCTACGGCGAGAGCTCCGGCTACAACGATTACGGCTTCGGCTATGACAGCTATGGCTACGATGGTCGCGGCTACGACGACGGCAGCGCATACGGCTATGGGTACGACGACGGCAGCGGATACGGCTATGGCTACGATCGCGATAGCGAGTACGGTTTCGGCCCCGATGACTCCGATGGTAGCTACGGCTACGGCCCCGGGAACAGCCACGGTCATGACAGCGGTTCCGGACTGGGCTATGGGTTCGGGTATGCACAGGTCGGACATGGCCACAGCACCGGCAGCATGGGCTGGGTCGCTTAAATCTGACGCAAAGGGGATCCTTTGCGTCAAAACGGGCCGGGAGAGTTGTTCCCGGCCCGTCGATTGCTAAACAAGGCGCTCTTGCGGCTGACTGGCTAAGCTACCTTGAACGACTTGGTGGCTGACCCGGTGAAGTTTCCTTTGCCGGTGACCTTCACGTAGTACGTGCCTTTTGCTTTCACGTTGGCGGCGGAGATGGGCTTCTTGTCTTTGTCAAGGTAGCTCACCGTGTAATCGGTGCCCTGTTTCAGCGCCTGCTTTCCCAGCTTCAAGGTGAGCTTTTGGGCGGGAACGGTCTTGCCGGTGTATTTCTTGTTGGCGACACCGCTGATTGTTACATCGTCCATCGGGGCAGGGTTGATGGTGAACGTGAGTTCCGCGTCTCCCGAGCACAGAAGCGAACCGGGCAGCGCCGTGAGTTCGATAGATGCGGTTTCTTTACCCGCATTCACGTTGTTTCTATACGATACCGTGTAGTCCTTGCCCTGGACTAGCTTGATCTCGTTGTCCTTGCCCTTGTTCATGCATACCGTGACAGGGGGTTTAAGGGGCGATCCGGTGTAAGTGGGGTCGGAGTAGGTCCCGACGACGTTGCTGCTCTTGGCGTCGAGGGCGGCGGGCACGACGGTCAGCTTCTGCTTGCTGACAACCTTCGAGTTCTTAGTCGAAGTTGCCGTGATCACGGCGGTGCCCTTCGCCCATGCAGTTACCGTGCCGTTCGATGAGACGGTCGCAACCTTGGGGTTCGACGTCGTCCACTTCCAGGAGCGGTTGTTGCTCGTGGGTGCCGATGAGGGGTAGAACCTCTCTTTGCTGCCGACCCGCATCTTGCTGTACCCGTTCATGGCGTTGTCGTACACGGTGATCGTTTGGAATGCCTGATACTTCTTCGAGCCGACGGTTGCC
>CACZRW010000191.1 GCA_902783675.1 uncultured Pseudomonadota bacterium
CATTATAATTGACGTGCGATAAGAGGTTCCTGAAGGTCTTCTATATACCTCTTATCGCCAGGGCGATCAGAGTGCGGACGTTAGCAGCTGTCAAGAGACAGTACGCTGACCATAGGTCGGGCAGCTCTTGATAGCTGATATTTAAGGAGCGATTGATTTTATTACTTATTTCATTCAAAGTTAGTTATTCAAGTTCCGGCTTTGCCGGAAGAAAAAAAGGAACCTGCAGCAAACAGGTTCCTTAATGTGTGATATAAGATCCTCGACCAAAAGGATTTAGCAGATTCAAGCGGCTGCTTCCCATCTGCCAGGGGATGATATCAACATTTAAAGTTTCTGATATCTGAAACTCTTATTTTTCATTAGCATCCTCTCCTCTCTTGTGTGCTCCTACTTCAAGCTTTGAAACAAGGACATACGGATATGACTTGTTTTTCTCCTTGTCGTAAGGCTGTCTCACATCAAAAGATTTCAGAGTTACAACACTCTTATCATCGAGTGTTTCAACTACTTTCTTAGCATCCCCAACAAATCTTGCATTCCAGGATTCGTAGCTGTATTCTCCTTCAACCTTTGCTCCGTTTTCATACTTGTCCTGGCTCTCGGAAAGTCTACCATAAATAACCTTATCGGTATTCTTTTCAATAGCCTTTTCATCCTTAAAATACATCATGATTACATTTGCGTTTGATACAAACATTACAAGTACCTTCCTTTCTGTGATTAGATTTTCTATTACATTATTCATTATAGTATATTATACTTACATTGTCAAGTATAGTATACTTTTAATATCGTCCTCACGGTGAGGACGATATTAAATTTTCTTCACTTTATATTCATTGATACCCAACGTTTGGCACTCTTTAATGTCTTACATATCATAAGTGGCTCACTGCCCAGATCGGATCCATAATTAGAAGTGGTAATAGTAAATTCATTATCATCTTCCTTGCTTATCCAAACATATTTACCATACTTATTATCATTTATTTCAGATGCCCAGACAGTAGGATTATTATCCTCATCGTCACATTCTAAAACCGGATTCCATATCATATTAATTCCCCCTCGTATGCAATCTCAATATCCGGATATTTTCCGGCTGTATAATCACTTGAGTATCTATATTCTTTTACATGACTATAATTTCTGTCATATATGCTTTGACGTTCCCACTTATTTATTTTTGCAGCTGCCACATTAACTATAATCATCATACGATTACCATTGCTTTTAAAAACTTTGGTAAATGCAGTTTCAAGATTACAGTAATAGTTTGTAAAAGGATCCTGGGACACCAAAAAAGGAATAGGCTGATTGATCCAGCCAGCTCCTACTGCATGATATTTCATAAGCTCCTTCTTTATAGCATCTATAATCTCAACATCAAGCTCTTTAATATCATCAAAGATTGAGAAATCATAAAATATGTCTTCTCTTGGAGAAGCCGTTAGTTTGTTTTCAGAAACAATTTTCTTTTTAGTTTTATAAACATCATATTTCTTTGCTACTTTCATGCATTGTCTCCTTTGCAAAAATCTTAGTTTAGGTGGCAAGGTTTAAAGCCTTGCCACTTGATTATTATTTTTTTAGCGGCTCTACATATCCGCCATCAAGACCTTGTTTCCAATAGTGATAACCACCATTTGAATCTAGGAACTCACAATAGAATCCATCTCTTTCACCGAAGTATTCGTTGTAATAGATTTTTTCTCCTACTGTGATAATAAGATTTTGGCAATGGATTTTATCTCCAGGCTCAAGTTTTTTACCTAGTTCCGTTTCAACCATAATAGCTACCTCACTTTCTAAAAGCTGTGTTCTCTTTACTCTTTTATTATAGTATATGGTACATACATTGTCAAGCAATAAAAGAAAAAATAATTGCAGCTTCCTCACGGTGAGGACGAAGCCACCACGGGCGGAATCCTATATACCTTTTGGAGCCTGCGGGGGTGTTGGGGGTGCAAAACCCCTGACAGATATATTATTCAACGTTTTATTTA
>CACZRW010000192.1 GCA_902783675.1 uncultured Pseudomonadota bacterium
AGCGGTACCATACTTCTCTTGGTCTCTTTCTGTCTCAGCTAGGATACCACGCAACTTCTTCTCGATACGAGGCCACTCAGCCTGATTGTCAAACTCATCAATCTGACGCAAAACCTCTTTTAAGTGTTGCATAATGCGCTTGGGATCATTTGAGCTTTTTTTCTCATCCTTAACAAGATCCAATTGAGACTGCAATGAGGATACGTCTTGACCTTCTCTCATCAAATCATTAATCTTCCATTGTGCTGCCTCCAATTCATCTGCAACATACTGTTCGGCCTCTTCAATTGACTGCTTCTTGTTCGTAGCAAGTTCTCTTTCGATTGTCAAATCGCATGAGGGGAAGAATACTTCCATCTTCATCATTTCAGAGCGGTCAACCTTGAGCGTGATTTCCACATTGCTGCCTTCTGGAATAAGTGTGTTCACCTCTTCTCCGGTAATTACTACATCACTTACGTATTCGTAAAGAGCCGCAGGCTTTCTTCCATCTTCGCTGACTTCGTTATCTGATTGATAAATTGGAATGCGAACTACGTCTGATGAGTTTCCAGGACGAAGTTGTGAAGATGTCTTCAAATCGTTTCTAACACCAACTGCAGGAATGGGCTTATTTTTCTCCAGTCCCTTAAGTGGCCTTAATGCAGCAATTTTTTTGGTTGCGTTCCAAAAAGCTATAGCAAAGAAGTAAGGCAACACCGCACTGCCTACTTTCGATCCCTGAATAATTGTAATCTCATTAGGGAAGCATGGTAGCTGGTTACCTCTCTGATCGTAAGCGATAATTGAGAAAGAGTTTGGCTTGTTATCAAGAAGCTGCGCCTCTATCACATTACCCATAGCATTAACCTCGGTCTTGCCGCTTGACCAAGCTTTGTCGCTGCGTACAAGTTCAACCATGACAGAATCAAGCGAATTATCAAGCAGCTTCACGCTTACCCACTCTGTAGCCTCAACTGTGGTTGATTCATAGCCAACATCAAGTCTGATGGTGTCTTGCTTGATGTCTTCATCTTTAATCTCTGCATCAATGGTTGATGCGTACAAAGCTGCACCCGTTGCGACAGCAGTCATCGGGTCGATGCTCGTATCAACATTACTTGTGATTTGTTCACGAAGCATTTGGCGAATAAGTGGTGAGTGGGTTGGGCCACCGACCAAGATCAACTTTGAGAGTTGATTTCCTGTTAGATTGTTTTTCTCAAGAAGTTTCTTGCAGATATCAACCGCCTTCTGGAAATAGGGACGCATTACATCAAATACTTGAGCTTGCGTTAGTGTCATATCAAGTTCAATTTCCTCTCCTTCATCATCTTCGCCAAGATCTCCCAGATTGGATATGATATCTTCACTCTCTTTGAACGATAACTGATTTTTAGCTTCTTCAGCATATGTCTTCATTGCTTCGCGAAGAACCTCATTTTTACTCTTATCCGCCAAGATTCCATCTACAGAATAATTAGCCTGGAGATAAGGAACAATTAGTTTATCGACTATTGCCTCATCAAGATTCTTGCCACCAAGATAGTTGTCACCCTCAGTATCAAACACCTGCATGATACCATCCTCAACTTTAACCAATGCAGCATCAAAAGTGCCACCGCCAAAGTCAAAAACAATCCAAATGCCATCTTTCTGCGCAGATGAAAGACCATACGCCATTGATGCAGCGATTGGCTCTTGAAGCAATTCACAGTGGTCAAAACCAGCGAGTTTCGCAGCCTCCATGGTAGCGGTTTTCTGGTTAACGGTGAATTTTGCAGGAACGGTAATCACAACAGAACTTACACTTTCATCTGTAATGAATGACTTCAAGGTTTTCAACACTTCTGCTGAAAGTTCTTCGGAAGTAAAATCTCTATCAAGATTTGAACTATGATACACTTTATCTGTACCCATAGTTCGTTTGAACTCAACATATGCGTTTGAGGCCTCGCTTTTCCATGATTTTGACGCCCTTCGCTTGTCGCTTTTCATGTCTCCGTAAGCGCTATCACCAGCCTTTATAGCCCCTCTACGTGTTACAGACACACAAGAAGGCATCGTGTCCTTGAGAGTGTCGGTCTTTTTAATGATAGGCTCACCTTGTTCCATTCGGCAAATGGCTGAGTTGGTTGTACCCAGGTCAATGCCATAATCAATTTTTAATCTTGCCATATAAGTAGTATTATTAGATATTTTGACTTACAGTTATTTGAGCTGCCTGAATCATAACGCCTTTATAATTAATCTGTGGTTTGGTTATTCCCGTTATGATTTGCTCACCTTCATTAAGAGAGTCATCGGGAACAAAACTTGCCACAGCCCTCATACCATCATTATAAGGTTTGCCAAGCATATCCACAATTTCATAACCTTGAG
>CACZRW010000193.1 GCA_902783675.1 uncultured Pseudomonadota bacterium
ACTTTCAGCGATAACAGAGATTACAACAGAAATGTTTTTGCGAAAAAAGTTTTTGAACTCATAAAGGAAGAATTAAATGGCTCAGACTAAAGAAAAGGGCAACGCTTTTGTCCGATTTTTAAAATTTCTTTTTCCCTGCAAAGGCGACAGCGCCGGAGAAGTTATAAGAAAACTCGTTTTTCTTGCTTCTGTTATTGCCCTGATTGTCTGCGGAGTTTATTTTGCCAACAGATTTTTGCAGAGAAAAAATTACAGCGATACCGCGCGCCTCGCTTCTCTTGTTGAGGATTCGGATGAGGTTGAAAAAGACGGTAAACTCGAAAAATACAAAAAACTTTCCGAAATAAACAAAGAGTTTGCCGGCTGGCTCACGGTTGACGGTACGGGAATTGATGTTCCCGTTGTGCAGACGGACGATAACGAAACTTATTTGAGAAAGGATTTTTACGGTAATTATTCTGTTTACGGCGCTCCTTTTCTCGATTACAGAAACAATGTCAAGTCGCTTTTTGAGCAGAGCGACCTTGTCAGAAAAGACAGGAATATAACCGTTTACGGTCACAATATGCTCGACAATATGGTTTTCGCCGAACTGCTGAAATATAAAGAACTTGATTTTTATAAAAAACATCCCCTTGTTCACTTTAACACACTTTACGGCGACA
This sequence comes from uncultured Pseudomonadota bacterium, assembly GCA_902783675.1. Lineage (GTDB taxonomy): Bacteria > Pseudomonadota > Alphaproteobacteria > CACZRW01 > CACZRW01 > CACZRW01. The sequence goes on from CACZRW010000193.1 coordinate 666, forward strand.
CAAGTTGGAAAATAATCGCGGCGTTCCTTACCAACAGCACTGATGATCAAGACAACAATTATTGCCTTGAATACAATTTTGTGGACTGCGATGAAGACAGGTTTATGCCCTATATTTCGGAACTTGCAAAAAGAACTTATGTTAATACGGGCGTAGATGTGAATTCCACCGATACTCTCCTGACTCTCTCAACCTGCGATAAAGACATTATTCCCGAAGGAAGATTTGTTATTGTTGCGCGGCTTGTAAGACAAGGCGAGAGCGAAAAGGTTGATGTTTCCAAGTCGCGAGCGAACGAAAACATCAAATTTCCGCAGGGTTACTATAATAAGAAAAACGCTGAAAATCCCTATAAAAACGACGGCAGGTGGACTCCCTACCGAAATTCACAGTAAGTTAATAAATTTTATTTTAAGGAAGGTTAAAAAATGAGATTTGTTCCTTTTATCGACAAAACAAAGGCTATTGATTTTACCGCCGCAACAACGCTTGCGCGGCGTTTGAACGATGATTTTAAAATCACTCCCGCTCCGCCTCAATATGATGTAAAAAGCGTTATTTCCTGCATTTCTCAGGCGCTTAACGAAGAAAATGTTGTGCTTATCGGGGTTACGAATAAATATTACTTGCGACTCAAAAAGGCTTTGTCTTTAGTTCTCAAAAGCGAACTTTATGAAAACGAAAATATCAAAGAGCAGGTGTGCGAACTTGAAAGCGACGCGCACGAACTCTATTATAAATTTATGAACGGCAATGTTATTTTTCCTTCGGACGACGGCTTCTACAGCGGATACGGTATGAGCACTAATCCGCACAAAATAATAGTGCTTCCGTTAAGCGACGAAAAATATTTGCCGATGCTCTCACAAGTTAAAGAATTTGTGCTCGACAGAGAAACAGAATACAATGAATACGAAGTGCTCAAAGAATCCAAAAACATTTCGAGCAAATATGCGCGGATTTTTGTCGTTTCTTCGCTTGTGAGCATTGTTGCCGCTCTCGGTACGGCACTTTTTGAGGTACTTCGCGGATGAAAACATATAAAATACATTTAGTTCGTTGCGGACTTACCGACGCCAACCTGCAGGGGCGTTATCTCGGAAGAGACGATGTGCCCGTATGCGAAAAAGGCATTGAAGAATTAAAGTATTTAAAAAAGAGTTTTCCTTACCCGAAGGTTGACGCTGTTTTTACTTCTCCTCTTCAGCGCTGTAAGCAAACGGCAGCCATGCTTTTCCCCGACACTCTCACGGTTGAAATACCTAATTTTACCGAATATGACTTCGGTGAATTTGAAGGGCATACTGCCGAAGAACTTAAGGACAGCGAAGCATTTAAACAATGGATAGGCTCTGCCGGCGACGCTGCCGCTCCTTTCGGAGAAAGCAACAATGAATTTAACGCCAGAGTTGCCGGAGATTTTATTAAAGTTGTGGACGGTATAATAAAAACCGGCACGCAAACAAGCGCCATAGTAACTCACGGCGGCGTAATAATGCTTATTCTTGCTCTTTTCGGTCTTCCCGAAGCGCCTATGCACGATTGGCTTTGCGAATCGGGTTGCGGATATACGCTCAGCGTTAACCCGTCGCTATGGATGAGAACAAGAAAAATTGAAGTGTGGGACACTTTCCCGCAATCCGTAAAAGACGATAAACAACAAAAGGATTAAACTATGTTAAAACTTTTCAAAGAACTTAAACACTGTAAAAGATATGCTGCGGCGGCTATGGTTTTAGTCTGCCTGCAAAATCTTATTACCCTTTCTTTACCTACAATAGTTTCAACGATACTTGAACTCGGCGTAGACAAGAAGAATATGGGTTATGTGCTTTGGATGGGACTTATTATGTGCATAGTCGCTCTGGGCGGATGCGCAATAGGTATATTAGGCTCATACTTTTCGGCAAAGACCTCGGCAAATTTCGGCGCAAATTTAAGGCGCTCCGTTTTTGTTAAAGTAACGGCTCTCTCACAGCAGGAATACGAAAAATTCG
>CACZRW010000194.1 GCA_902783675.1 uncultured Pseudomonadota bacterium
AACTCTATCGCAACGAGCAACCCGCATGGGTATATAGCCTTAACCTGAACGCCAGTCTGGAAATCGATTCGCTGAACCTGATTACGGCCTCCTTTGGCGGTTACCGCTACGGCTTGAATATCTATGGCGACAGCCACATCGAGTACCATGATGCAGCAGGGCAGTTGCTCACGTCCTATGACAACCCGTTCAACGTGCCGCTATATGGCGGCATGACATGGAACGGCCGTGCCGACTGGGAGCATCGCACCGCCCGCAAAGACGAAGTCTTGACCGCCTCCTACATGTTCTCGACCACAGGCCAACAGGAGGAACAGTACGACTCGCTTATCAACCTGGTTAATCCGCCGTTTGACTACACAGCCTACAGCAAGTGGGGCAAAGAACGTTTTATCGAGCACACGTGGCAACTCGACTACCAACTGCCGCTATGGGGTCATCACCTGCTCGAAGTGGGCGGCAAGTACATCCTGCGCCTGAACAAGAGCCACAACCGCATGAACTATGACAGCGCTGCGGAACTGGACACCGACACCCGCTTCAAGCACACCATGCACGTGGGCGCCGCCTATGCCTCGTGGCGATACAAGGTGGGCAATGTGACCCTGCGCGGCGGAGTGCGATACGAGTACAGCCACTTCCGCGCCAGCTACCCCAATGGCGACGGGGAGCCCTTCGGGCGCGACCTGCACGATGTGGTACCCTCGGCTAGTGTCCACTGGCAGATGACGCCGTTCAATAGCCTGCGGCTGTCGTGGGCAACAAGCCTCAACCGCCCGGGCATCCAGTATCTCAATCCTGCCGTGAAGCGCTACACCACAACGATAGAGTATGGCAACCCTCACCTATCCAGCGCTCGCAACAACATGTTGAGCATCAACTTCCAGCACACGGGCAATCGCTTGACCTTCAATGTCAAGCCCAGCCTGACCATCACCAATAATCTCATCGGCACCTCTCGCACCGCCCATGACGGCATTGTCTATCTCACCAACAGCAACGACTGCCGTTACCTGATGGCTGGCGTTGGTGGTTTCTTGCAGTGGATGATAACAGGCAAGACCACCCTTGTCATGAACGGCGAGGTGTGCTATAAGCGCTACTGCAACCCCTCACAGGACTTGACCAACAGCGGCTGGGGCGGCAACCTGTATGCCCAACTCTCGCAGCAGTTGCCGTGGAAACTGAGAGCGACGGCGACCTGCATGTGGTACGGCATCGGCCACAATCTGCTCAATGTGTACGGCTACAGCACTATGCCCTACCCAACCATCATGTTGGGTCTGTCGCGCTCCTTCCTCAAGGATAACCGCTTGACGGTAAAGCTGAACGCCAATTCCATCCTGCGCAAGTACCAGGTATCTAAGGAATATATCACACAGGGCGACTATGTGGACCACGGCGTGGGTCACTTCAACCAGCGCAACGTGCAACTGACCGTAAGTTACGCCTTCGGCTCCAGCAACACCCGCGTCAAGCAGACAGAGACCACCGTCGAGAACGACGACCTTGTGGGAGGCCTAAGGAACAACAACCAATAGCACTACAGGCTCACCCGCGGCTGTAGGGCCTCGCCTCGGCGTGGCCACTGGGCGGCAAATGGTTATCAGCAGGAACAGGATGTTGCAGAACTCCTCTTGATACCATTTAATCGGCCTAACGGCCGAGAAATCAAAAAATCTATTAACATCCATAATATTGAATCTTTATTATGTTTTTATTACTGATTTTTCTTGATTTCTCGCGCGTAGCGCGATCATTTATAAGAGATATGAATTTTGCAACACCTACCTGGGAAGCAGATAGTTATCAACAGGAACGGCCACGCCAAGGCGAGGCCCTACGTTAAGTACCATCCACAGCATTGCGCTTTATAACGGTACCAGTAATGCGAAATCCCTCACGCTGCAATTTTGAGAGCATGAGGGATATAACTTAGGTTTTGATGAAGTTTTAATTCCAGGTGCCAGACAACAGGTAGTCAATCAGGGCACTCACGTCGCTGATAGTTACATTGCCGTCACCATTCACATCGCCGACGTTGGTCGTCTCCTCCTCGATGATACCGCCCTTGAAGATGTTGGTCGTCCAGCCAGCATCG
>CACZRW010000195.1 GCA_902783675.1 uncultured Pseudomonadota bacterium
GAAAATTTTATTTACACCGACACGGTTATTGTAGGTTCGGGCGTTGCAGGCCTTTATACTGCGCTGTGCCTGCCTAAAAACAAAGATATCCTTCTTATAACAAAGGAGGATTTGAAAGACGCCGATTCATATCTCGCTCAAGGCGGCGTTTGCGTTTTAAAAAGCATTGATGATTTCGATTGCTATTTTGAGGACACAATGAAAGCGGGGCATTATGAAAATAATCCCGACGCAGTAAGAGTTATGATAGAAAACTCGCAGGATGTTATTCAGACCCTTGTTGACCTCGGCGTTCAGTTTGACACGGAGGACGGCGGCAAGTTTGATTACACCCGTGAGGGCGCTCACCGTCAGAACCGTATTCTTCACTATAAGGATGAAACGGGAAAGCAGATAACGGACAGGCTGCTTTATATTGCCAAGCAAAGACCAAACATAACCTTTGTTGAACAAACAACAATGATTGATTTCATTGAAAAAAACAACGAGTGCTACGGAATTGTCTGTGAGGATGATTTCGGCGAAAGGGGCGCGATTATTGCAAGAAATGTTGTTCTTGCAACCGGCGGAATCGGAGGGCTTTTTCTCAACTCAACAAACTTTCCCCACATAACGGGCGATTCGTTTGCGCTGAGCTTGAAGCACGGCGTTGAGCTTCAGGATATGAATTATATACAGATTCATCCGACAACTCTTTATTCAAAGAAAAAGGGCAGACGTTTTCTTATCAGCGAAAGTGTAAGAGGCGAGGGCGCAATTCTTCTCAACGAAAAGGGCGAGCGTTTCACCGACGAGCTTCAACCCAGAGATGTTGTTACAAACGCCATTGTTGAAGAGATGAAGAAGTTTAAAACCGACCATGTTTACATCAATCTTCCAACCATGACGAGCGAGGAAGCCAAAGAGCGCTTTCCTAATATTTTTGAAGCCTGCGAGGACGAGGGCTACGACATAACACGTGATATGGTTCCCGTAACGCCTGCTCAGCATTATATGATGGGCGGAGTTAAAACCGACATAAACGGCGCAACTTCAATGAAATATCTCTATGCAGTAGGCGAAACAGCCTGCAACGGCGTTCACGGCAAAAACCGTCTTGCTTCAAATTCGCTTCTTGAAAGCCTTGTTTTCGCTCAGAGAGCGGCGGAGCTTATCGCAATTGACAAATCGGTTAAAAATGATAAATTCCCCGATGTTGACCTCAAAGCATATCCCGAAAAAGAAGAGAGAATTAAGGAGTTCAGGGAATTGATTCTTCAGGAAATCAAAAGAAAGGATGAAGATTTCTATGCTAAATGGTGTAACGATGAAAATTAATGTTGACGATTATATCATCAACACCCTTAAAGAGGATATAACTTCGGAGGACGTTTCAACAAATGCGGTTATGCCCGAGAATAAAACAGGAACGGCTCAGCTTATCTGCAAGCAGAGCGGAATCCTTTGCGGTCTTGATGTTTTCACAAGAACCTTTAAGCTCCTTGATGAAAACAGCTGTTTTGAAACCGAGTATAAAGACGGCGATAAAATCGAAAAAGGAACCGTTATCGGCGTTATACGCGGCGATATAAAGGCTATTCTCAGCGGCGAGAGAACAGCGCTTAACTATCTTCAGAGAATGAGCGGAATCGCAACTATGACAAGGGAATACGCAGCCGAGCTTGAGGGGTATAAAACAACTCTGCTCGACACAAGAAAAACAACCCCGAATATGCGCCCGTTTGAAAAGCACGCCGTTAAGGTTGGCGGCGGAACAAACCACAGATATAATTTATCCGACGGCGTTTTGCTCAAGGATAATCATATCGGCGCGGCAGGCTCAATAACAAACGCAATTAAAATGGCAAAGGCATATGCTCCGTTTGTCAGAAAGATTGAAATTGAAACCGAAACCTTAGAACAGGTTGAAGAGGCAATTAACGCAGGCGCGGATATCATTATGCTTGATAATATGGATAATGAAACAATGAAAAAGGCTGTTGAAATGATTGACGGCAGAGCTCAAACAGAATGCAGCGGAAACGTTACAAAGGAAAGGCTGAAGGAAATCGCTGAAATAGGAGTTGATTTCGTTTCCTGCGGAGCGCTTACCCATTCAGCGCCGATACTCGATTTCAGCCTTAAAAACTTAAAACCGATGGAATAATTGTTTTGCATATTGGCGAACAAACAGACGCGTCAGATTTACTTTGCTTTCGGCAACAAATAAAAGGAGATTATTATGTTATATAAACCGGATTACGATTCAAACGGAAAAAAAGTTTTGTGTGAGATGAACGGCGTGAATTCCGAAATGCTTATGGATATTTATGTCAAAAAGATGAAGAAGGGCGAAAAGCTGGAGATATTTGAAGAAGAAAACGAATGTGCGGTTCTTCTTCTTTCGGGAAAGATTAATTTCAATATCGGCGATAAAATCAACGAGGATTGCAGGAGAGCTAATCCGTTTGAGAAAACCCCCTATGCGGTTCATTTCTGCAAGCAAACCAAGGCTGTTATAACCGCGCTGGAGGACAGCGAGGTTCTTGTTCAGATGACCGATAACGAAAAAACATGGGAGCCTCAGTTTTATAATCCCGATAACTGCCTGTATCAGGAATTCGGCAAGGGTCAGTGGAACGGAACGGGCCACAGAATCGTTTCAACAATGTTTGACCTTGATAACGCGCCGTATTCAAATATGGTTATGGGCGAGGTATTCAATCAGCCGGGACGCTGGTCGTCTTACCCGCC
>CACZRW010000196.1 GCA_902783675.1 uncultured Pseudomonadota bacterium
ATCTTAAAAATAGTACATTTTGCCAACTCCACTTAGCAAAAAGCAACTAAAAGTTTAATTTAAGGTAACGAAAACAATGCAAACAATTAAGAATAAAATATTTACCCTTCTTACCCTGCTCTTCACGCTCCTGATGCTTGCATTCGGAGCCGGCAAAGCGATGGCACAAACCTACAACGGTGGAACATGGTATTCGTTGTATGATGCAGCCGAGAGGACAAATAATAGAATTACAAATATCGATGTTAATGAAACGGTATTTCCTCCTACGACTAAGTCTATTCAAGTAGATTGGCGGAAAGATAGAACGAAGTTTATGGGAGTTTGGTATAATACTGGATTTGATTTGTGGATTGATGGCACTCAAATAGTTGCCAGTGCAATAACTGTGCGTCAGGACGATTGGAAAACGGCTACGGGAAATGTTACAGAAGAGGCTACTTCGGTGAAAGTTACATATCACAATTCAACAACGAGTTGCGGCCACATCAAAAATATTCGTATCCCGATGGCGAAGCACATATGGTTGCAAACGAACGATGGAGTGAATAAAAAAGGCTCAATGACAAAGACCTTTGGCGATGTACGTTGGGAAGAGGCTAAGGCCGCAACTATAAATTTCCGTTCATTCTTGACAAATGGAAATATCTCTGTTTCTATAGTAGGTGACACATATGATGACTTTAGTTTTAGCAATACTTCACATGGAGTGCATTCGCTTACGACCTCCGAGAAAGGGAAAACCTTTTCTGTGGGTGCGAATAGATGCGCAAGTGCCAACGGAGCAGCTAATGCTTATTGTAGTTCCGAATCTACTTTAGGAAACGCGAGCAACTATGATTTTAAGGTGTATTTCTATCCAAAGAAAGAAAACGTAGGGCGCTCATACACCGGAAACGGAGTGTATGTTAAAATCACCGATGGAAAAAGTACAGCTTATGTTTATTTGAGAGGTAAATGTGTTAAGCGTGGCCAAGTTATTTCTTGGGATAATTCTGATTTGTCTATTAAAACTACGGATAACATTACGTTCGATGCTGTAGGAAAAGATTCTACAGATAATAGTATTGCTACTAATATTGATGTAACATATGCTCCGACAAGCGGTTCTCCTGCATATATGAGCGGAAATGCATTGCAGGTAGTTACATCCGGCAATATTACTATTACTGCTTCTGCAGCTGCAAATACATATTATAATGCCGAACCGAACGTTACAAAAAAAATTACCATAAGTAAGGTTACTCCTGATGTAATATTCCCAACAATTCTCACGGGGTTGAAGTACAATGAATCCTGTGCAATAGGCGATAAGGTTAGTGACCACTGGACCGGAGGCTCTGCAAAGGATGATAAGGATAATGCGGTAGGCGGAGATTTTGTTTGTGAAGAAGAGTTGTTGCCTGCTAAGAATTCTACCGGTTATACCGTTACATTCAACCCGTACAATACTAATTGGTATAATAGTACTACCGCAACCATCAAACGAGATGTCGCAAAAGCAGACCAGACCATCACATGGGATCTTCCCGATGGTGAAGGGGTGGAATATACTACAGGCCAAGAAATGGGCGCTACTTCCACTTCTGGTATTGATATAACTTATACTTCAAGCAATCCTTCTGTCGCTACTATAGTGGATGGTAAGTTGAATGTCATTGTTCCGAACGCAGAGGTAAAGATTACTGCCACATGTGTGGATCCTGCAGGTAACTGGAATGAGGCACCTGAGGTTTCAAAAACATTCAAGACATGTGGAACAAAGCCGGATTCTTGGGAAGTAATGGCTACTCCTCTGGTTTATGGTCAATCTTTGGCAGTATCCACACTGAGTGGTAAAGTTTACGCAGGTGCAGTCGAAGTGCTAGGTAAATTGTCCTGGAAAACAGACTCTGCAACAATTCCTAATGCTGGGACTCAGAATTATACTGCGCTATTCACACCGAATGATGATGCCTATGGTTCTATAACTTTTGATGTATCAGTCACTACAGAAAGGGCTAATCCTGTTCTGACTTGGAATATAGGAACAAATCTGCGTGCGGATTCAAAGTATAGTAACTTCGTGGTATCTACCAATAAGGAAAATTCCTTAACAATCACGACATCTTCTAATTTATCTTATGTAGGTAATGTGCTGACAACTGGTTCTGTTGCGAAAAATACTACACAGAGCGGTTGGATTAAAGTGAGTCAAGCAGCAACGACTAATTATTATGCCTTGCTCGATACGACAGTCAATGTAACCATTCTCCCGCGTGTGGACGTGTGCCTGCCTATAGAGTCCGGAGATATGGATGCCGGTAAGATGGCCGAAATGAGAACTACTTATGCTACAAATGTTACATGGTGCCCGGGAGAAGGTGATCATGAAAAAGAAACTAAGTATGCCCCTCTTAATATTTGGGGTTGGGAACCGATTAAGATAGGAGTTAAATATACAGAATATGAAGGCATACAGTTAGGCGGTTGGGATGAAGGATTTAATTCCTTAGGAGATGATTTTTGGAAAGATTTTATCAGCAATCTTAAAAGTCTAGGAGAACAACTCGGTGATCTGCAATTAGAGGGTACGGATAAAGATATTGAGTTAGCGTTTACAGGTGTTCCTGATTCGTTGTCGTTCGATATAACACTACAAACGGTTTCTTTTGATATCTTTGGATGGACGACTGCCCAACAGAAGAATCCTAAATGGACCGTATATCAAAGATCAATAGATGGCACTGAGCATGAAATCGGCACGTATGATGCGTCTTATGAAACACAACAAATAAGTGTTCCTCTAGATTCTACCACCCGTTCGGTTAGAATAAAATTACACAGTGCATTTGCTGGCTTTGTCCAGAATCTTAAGATTACACAGAGGAAATATATTCGTGCATATACTAATAGATTGACGTTCGGAACAAATGAGAAACCATTGCAAGAACCGCAAAAGCTGAATGTATACTATTCTTCTGTTGGTAGCTGTGAATACTCTACTGATACAATTCTTGTGACAACGGATGGTGATGCTGCATTCTATATAGATAGAGATACGATTACAACGAATGTCGGCATTGACCAGTGGGGCAAGGATTCTATTTATGTGCGC
>CACZRW010000197.1 GCA_902783675.1 uncultured Pseudomonadota bacterium
TCGCTTAGTCCAGCGTGGTCAAGTCGAAATTGTTGGCGAAACATATTATCACTCTCTGGCATTTTTCCATAATTTAAGTGAATTTGAAGCTCAAGTTCTTGCTCACCAACAAAAAATCCAGGCTTTATTTGGTGTTACTCCTCAAGCATTCCGCAATACCGAACTAGCCTACAATGACCAACTAGCTAGTTGGGCCGAAGCACATAATTACCGTGTTATCCTAGCCGAAGGTTGGGATAAAATCCTAGAGCAACGTAGCCCAAACCATGTCTATAAACCTACCAACTGTCATAATCTTAAATTACTACTCAAGAATTATCGTCTTTCCGACGATATTGCATTTCGTTTTTCCAATCATAATTGGTCAGAGTGGCCTCTCACTGTTCCAAAATTTCAACAATGGGCCAATGATGATTGTCTACGTGGACCCTTAATCAATCTCTTTATGGATTTCGAAACCTTTGGCGAACATCAGTGGGCCGAAACAGGAATTTTTAGTTTCATAGATCAATTTATCGATTCCTGGTTAAACGAATATGAAAACAAATTCCTCACTATTTCCGAAGCCGCCAAATTAGAAACACCAATCGACGAAATTTCGATGCCAGAAACTGTTACCTGGGCCGATACCGAGCGTGATCTCTCCGCTTGGGCCTCCAATGCAATGCAATATTCAGCAAATAAAGATTTGTATGCCCTGCGCGAACAAATCCTAGCTACAAGAGATCCTAAACTCATTTCCGATTGGCGTCATCTTACTACCTCTGACCATACCTATGCCATGTGTACCAAATATTGGCACGATGGCGACGTTCACGCTTATTTTTCTGCCTACGCTTCTCCCTACGAAGCCTTCATGTATTATATGAACATTCTAAGAGACATTGAATATAGATTAAATAATAGTTAATTGTCACTATTACTATTGCCATTTATCTGAATATGTGATAAAATTATAGGAATCATGGCAAAGAAGAATAATACCAAACGCAAATTAGTTGGCCTCGTTTCCGAGGAATCTGGGGTACGTGCTTACTATACCAAGAAAAACACGATGAATACTCCGGATAAACTCAGCCTCAAGAAGTACGATCCAGTACTACGCAAGCATGTCTTATTTGTCGAAACTAAGAAGAATCTAGGCCGTAACGAAGTCAAAGAAAAGAAACGCTAAATAACACCTCCATCGGGGGCGTTATTTTTTTATCAAAAAATGGTGAGGCATAAGCCTCACCGTTGATGCTAGGACCCACACGTTAATACGTGCATGGCATATTGAGCTTCAGTGGTAAACACTGCGCCGCAACGTTTGCAAGTCCAGGTTATGCAATGAACTCTCCGCAACCGCATCAACATCACCCCCTTTCAAGGTTCAAACTGTTTTGACAGATTCTGCAAGTATTATACGCAAATTATTAACTACTTGCAAGCAATAGCTTAATAAAATCCTTAATATCTTTTAATTTTTTGCCTTTATCAGATTCAACAAATATTTCCGGATTATCCATAAATTTCAAAGTTGATGTTTGTCTGTATATCGCCTGCATTAAATCAATCAACTCTTTTTCTTCAGTATCATTAAATTCATATACCTTATCATAAACATGGCCGTCCTTATCCGGCGTAACAAACAAAATATGTGCCTTCTCCACCCGATATTTTCGATAAGATGGCGAATTATTCAGCAATAATTTATAAAACCCTAATTGCAGCATGTATTTATAAAGGGTTGCATGGCTTTGCCATTTCTCCTTGTGATATCCACCAGTTTTAAAATCATAAATTTCAATTGTCTTTTTATCGTCATCAATTATGATATGGTCAATTTTACCTGTCACAGGCACACCATTTATTGCTAATTTCTCAGCCACTAAATCCACCTCAGCTCGTCCTTTTCGTAATAAACCGCCAAATTCTTTCAAAGCTACCATCAAATTGCTAGGTCCTTCTTCCGCCAGTACTTTCCTTATCTCGACCGGTAAGTTTTTCTCTTCTAATGATTGTAAGAAAAACTCTACCGCCTGCTCATCACTTAATTTTCGATTAGTTACTGCTTCAAAAGTCGCATGAACTAGATTCCCCATAGCTAGAATTTGGTTTTCCGGCTCGCGCGGTGCTTGTAAAATATAGTCCCGAAAGAAAGCCTGTGGACCCGCATTTACTACATCAATAAACGTAGTCAAACTCGATGCACTCATCCGCCAATTCTTTACACGTTCCGCATAAATTGCCCTCATATCCGGATCTAATTTTGCATAAGGCTTTAGCCAATTACGTAAGTTCTTTTCATTAACCGCCAATGCCTTCATTTCATACTCACAAATCACATTTTTTCGAGGCAAATATTCTGAAATCACTTCATCACCTTCAGTATATTCATTCAAATATTCTAGTCGTTCTGGTGATTTACCATTAAAATCTTTTACTGAATTTGTGATAAATATTCCCTCTTTTGCTCGTGTCAAAGCTACATACAAAACCCTTAATCGTTCTCCATCTGTCATTCCAGTGTGTCGAATCTGAGTCAAATTTTTTGGTAGACTAAGTAGATTATTGTTTCCCTTTCCTTTTCCCCAAGCCGTATGATCTGCCGAAATAATAAAGACGTATTTGAATTCCAACCCCTTAGCCTTGTGCGCCGATAATATTTGGACTGCTTCTTCCGCATCACGATACGGCGAAGTCACATTTAGAGCCATATCAGCTTCCGCATAATCATTCAACATTCCAATCAAATCATCTAACCGCACCGTCCTATCACCAAAATGTTTTCTAATTTTACCTCGTAAAGCCGCTAAATTTTCGTATAAAGAAAAGGCCGAGTATTCGCCCTTATCAGCATAATACTTTAAAAACGGTGACTGAAAATCATCCAACTCCACCGCTCCCATCAAATAATCAAACCACACTTCTAAAGGCTCGGTGAAAGACTTAGCCACCAATCCAGCTAAGAATTCCCCCACCTCTCTAATTTCGCTAATTTCCGACGCGCCTAAATAGTCAAATATAGACTTGCGATCACGTCTAGCCTGAGCCGAAATCTTTAAAACTTCCAACATGGACAACCCCCACCAAGGATAAGATAA
>CACZRW010000198.1 GCA_902783675.1 uncultured Pseudomonadota bacterium
GGATGGACGGATATCTGCTTTCCAAGCGGGCCGTGACGAAGGACCTGCAGCCGGAGTGGAATTGGATCCGCTACAAGGTAGGCGACAGGATGTTTGCCGCCATACTGCTGGATGATGACGACAATCCCTATTACATCAACCTGAAGCTGGACCCGGCGGAGGGGGAATTCTTGCGCGGTCAGTATGCCGACATCATTCCCGGCTATTACTCCGACAAGCGCTGCTGGAACTCCGTGAAGCCCGACGGCGCGGTGCCGGACGCGCTGCTGAAGGGGCTGCTCGACAAGTCCTACCGCCTGGTGCTGGCGGGCTTTCCGAAAAAGAAGCAGCGGGAGCTGCTGGGCCTGAGCAGCTGCGGAACCGAGTGCTCGGCCTGCGGGCTGTACGGGGGCGCGTGCCTGGGCTGCAACGAGGCGAACGGCAGGGTGTTTCACGCGCCTGAGGGTAAGCCCTGTCCTCTGTTTGCCTGCTGTGTGAACAGACGCCGCTATGCTACCTGCGCCGAATGCAACGAGCTGCCCTGTGCGCTCTGGCGTGCGACGCGGGATCCAAGTCTGTCCGACGAGTCGTTCGAAGCGTCGATACAGACCAGAGTCTTCAATCTAAAAGGGAAAACCGACTGAAATCTGATATAAACAAATGCGCCGCGGCGTTTGCCGCGGCGTCGTTGTTTATGCTATGCTCCCTTGAGGCTTTGCCGGTATATGTCCCAGGCGTTGTCCAGAATCGGACGGTCGCCGTCGTAGGTCAGCATCTTCCGGGCCTTGTCCACGGGATAGTAGTTGCCATCCAGAAAGCCCTGGTCGTAGGACACGTGAAACGCGCGGTCCATAGCCCGCATGGCGAACCACTGGATGCGGTTGCTGATCTCCTTGCCGCGCCCCTCGGAGAAAAAGTCGTATCGGGTGTTTCCGGCGATGCCGATGATCTCTGCGTGGATGCCCGCTTCATCCTCCACGCGCCAGAGAGCCACCTCGTTCGAACGGTTGCAGTTGCGAATGACGCCCTTTGGCATAACCCATTCGCCGCGGTCGCTCATCAGAAGGAAAACCTCGTCGCCATAGAACACGACGCCGCCCGCACAGCTGCGAATCGCACCGGCCATAGTCCATCATCTCCTTTGCAGCGATGCTTATGATAGCACAAACCCACGGAAAATGCAAATGCAAATTATGACACGACGCAAAGTAACGCTGATTTTAGTATGGACAGCCGGGGCGAATGGTGATAAAATACCACCATAATTGAAAGGGAGGCGGGGCGCATGAACGAGACGCTGGCAGGCTGGATCAGGGAAAGCAGGCGCATCGTTTTCTTTGGAGGCGCTGGGGTTTCCACGGAAAGCGGCATCCCGGATTTCAGAAGCGTAGACGGGCTTTACAACCAGGAGTACGATTATCCTCCGGAGACGATCCTCAGCCACACCTTCTTCATGCGCAGGCCGGAGGAATTCTTTCGTTTCTACCGCAACAAAATGCTGTTTCCGAATGCCCAGCCCAACGCCGCGCACCTGAAGCTGGCCCAGTGGGAGAGCGAGGGCAGGCTCAGCGCCGTCGTCACCCAAAACATAGACGGCCTGCACCAGAAGGCCGGGTCCAGGAAGGTGTACGAGCTTCACGGCTCCGTGCTGCGCAACCACTGCATGCGCTGCGGTCGGTTCTACGATCTGGAATACGTCATGGGCACGGAGGGCGTTCCCAGGTGCGAATGCGGCGGCACGATCAAGCCGGACGTGGTGCTGTACGAGGAATCGCTGGACGACGACGTGGTCAGCGGCGCCTGCGCGGCCATCGAGCGGGCGGACATGCTGATCATCGGCGGCACGTCGCTGAATGTCTATCCCGCCGCCGGGCTGATCGACCTGTACCGCGGCAATCGGCTGGTGCTGGTGAACCTGTCCCAGACGCCCCAGGACAGCCGGGCGGACCTGGTGATCCACGAGCGCATCGGCCAGGTGTTTTCGGAGCTCTGAGGCCATGCCGGACAGGATCACGGCCTTCGAGCCGGTCAGGCGGCCGGACGCCCGGATACTGATCCTGGGCTCCATGCCAAGCGCCGCCTCGCTTCAGGAGGGCTTCTATTACGGCCATCCGAGAAATGCCTTCTGGCGCATCATCGCCGAGGTCTACGGCGCGCCGCTGCCGGAGACGATCCCGGAAAAGCGGCGGCTTTTGACGGACAATGGGCTCGCGCTCTGGGATGCGCTCCATAGCTGCGAGCGCGAGGGATCGCTGGACAGCGCGATACGCGAGCCGGAGCTCAACGATTTCGAGGGGCTGTTTGACGAGTGCCCGAATATCCGGGCGGTGCTGTTCAA